>JANXVK010000638.1 GCA_025351675.1 Rhizobacter sp. | reverse complement strand
GACTGGACCGACGCCCGCACCGTGCCGCTGTCCGAGGGCCCGTTTCACCTCAATGACTATGTCAACTACGTGCAGGAGTTCATCCGCTTTGTCGGCCCCGAGGTCAATGTGATCTCGGTCTGCCAGCCCACCGTGCCGGTGTTGGCGGCCGTCTCGCTGCTGGCCACGCACGGCGAGTTCACGCCGCGCACGCTGACGATGATGGGTGGCCCGATCGATGCGCGTTTGTCGCCCACCTCGGTCAACGACCTGGCGACCAAGAAGCCCTATGAATGGTTCGAGAACAACGTGATCTACCGCGTGCCGACGAACTTTCCCGGCAGCGGGCGCGCGGTTTATCCGGGCTTTTTGCAACACACCGGCTTCGTCGCGATGAACCCGGATCGTCACATGAGCTCGCACTACGACTACTTCCGCGACCTGATCCGCGGTGACGACGACAGCGTCGAGTTTCACCGTGGCTTCTACGACGAGTACAACGCGGTGCTCGACATGCCGGCCGAGTACTACCTTGACACGATCAAGGTTGTGTTCCAGGACTTCGCGCTCGTCAACGGCATTTGGAAGGTCAACGGCGAACTCGTCAAGCCGCAAGACATCAAGACCACCGCGCTGCTGACGATCGAAGGAGAGCTCGACGACATCTCCGGCGCCGGCCAGACCCGCGCCGCGCACGGCCTGTGCACCGGCGTCCCGAAAGACCGCCAGTTTCACTACGACGTGATCGGCGCCGGCCACTACGGCATCTTCTCGGGCCGCCGCTGGCGCGAGAAGGTCTATCCGAAGGTGCGTGACTTCATCGCCAGCTACCAGCTCGCCGCCGAAGTGACGAAGCCGAAGGCGGCTGCGCGCAAGGCGGCTGCCGCAAAGCCGGCCTCGCGCCAGTTGGCGTTGACGCTGGTGCCGAATGCTGCCGCCAAATCGGTCGCGAAGAAGGCCGCGCGCAAGGCAAAGTGAACGCCGGGCTCGTCCAGGCGCTCGACGACGCGCTGCCACAGACCCAATGCACGCGCTGCGGTTATCCCGACTGCAGGAGCTATGCGCAGGCGATCGCGGCCGGCGAGGCCGAGATCAACCAGTGCCCGCCTGGCGGTGGCGAAGGCATTGCCCGGCTCGCCGCCCTCACCGGTCGGCCGGCGCTGCCGCTGAATCCTGTGAACGGCATCGAGGCGCCGCGCCAGCTCGCGGTGATCGACGAAGCCTGGTGCATCGGCTGCACGCTGTGCCTGAACGCCTGCCCGGTCGACGCCATCGTCGGCGGGCCGAAAGGCATGCACACCGTGATCGCCGCCGAATGCACCGGCTGCGAGCTGTGCCTGCCACCCTGCCCGGTCGACTGCATTGCGCTGGTGCCAATCACCGGCACCCGCACCGGCTGGGATGCGTGGAGCGCGCCGCAGGCGGTCGAGGCGCACGAACGTTACGGCCGGCGTGTGCAGCGCCTGCAGCGTGACAAGCAAGAACGCAGCGAACCGCAGCTCGGCCCGGACAAACGCAGCGTCGTCGCGGCGGCCTTGGCTCGCGCGCGCGCGGAACGCGCGACGTGACGCCCGCGCCATGAAAACGCAGGACATCGCCCCCTTCTTCGCGACCCTGCAGGCCGCGAATCCGCAGCCCGAGACCGAGCTTGAGTACACCAACGTGTTCGAGCTGCTGGCTGCGGTGCTGCTGTCGGCGCAGGCCACCGACGTCGGCGTCAACAAGGCGACGCGGCGGCTCTTCCCGGTCGCCAACACGCCCGCCAAGCTGCTCGCGCTCGGTCTCGACGGCCTTACCGAACACATCCGCACGATCGGCCTGTACCGCACCAAGGCGAAGAACCTGCTTGAGACCTGCCGCATCCTGACCACACAGCATGGCGGCAAGGTGCCCGGCACGCGCGCCGAGCTCGAAGCCCTGCCCGGCGTCGGCCGCAAGACCGCCAACGTCGTGCTCAACGTCGCCTTCGGCGAGCCAACGATGGCAGTCGACACGCACATCTTCCGCGTCTCGAACCGCACCGGCCTCGCGCCCGGAAAGAACCCGCTCGAAGTCGAGCTGAAGCTGCTCGCACGCATTCCGCCAGCCTACCTGGTCGACGCGCACCACTGGCTGATCCTGCACGGCCGCTACGTCTGCCAGGCGCGCCGGCCGCTGTGCGCCCAGTGCGCGGTGACGCGCTGGTGCGACGCTTGGCCCGCGATCTCGACCGCCGTGGCGCCGGCAAAGGTGCCACACAGTTCACGCTGCAGCGCCACTTAGTCGCTGCAGTGCCACACTTCGCGCCGGATAATTCGGGCATGCCGGACAAACCTGACATGCAGGTCATCTCGGGCCACCTCGAGCGGGGCGAGATCGACAGTGCCCAATACCTCGAGCAGCTGATGCGCTTCGTCGCCGCCGAGATCGGCTGCACGCGCGCCGGGCTGCGTGTGTTCGTCGACACCGACGATCGCCGCGCGCTGCGCTGCGTCGCGATGTTCGATGCCAGCCTCGACCGCATGGTGGGCGCCGCCGACATCGTCCACCCGAACGAGGGCCACTACCTCGAGTGCCTGCGGCGCGACGGCAGCGTCACGGTCGGTCAGGCGGGTGCCGACCCGGTCAGCGCCCGTGCGTTGAGCGAGTACCTGGGCGCGGCGGGCGTGGTTTCGCTGCTGGACATGAGCTTTTCGGTCAACGGCGTGCTGTTCGGCACCTTCAGCTGCGAGCAGCTCGGCACGCCGGTCGACTGGACCCAGCGTCAGTTGCAGACGCTGCGCAAGATCGCCTCGCGCGCGAGCCTGACCCTGATGCACATCGTCAATGCGTCGATCGACACGGCGCCGGGCGCGCTCTGGGAGTCGAGCACGCCGAACCGGCTGGCGACGATGCCGATGCCGCTCGACCTGCCGTCCGATCTCAAGCCCGAGTGAGCGTCACCCGCGCGCCGTAGTCGACCGCGCGCGGCCAGGCTCCCGCCTCGGGCGGGGCGCCGCCCGATCGTTCGAGCCAGAGCGCCGCGCTGATCCAGCCGGCGTGGCCGACGATGCAGGCGCCGGGCGCATCGGCGATGAACCCGGCGCAGCGTGCGAGCAGCGCCGCGACCGGCTCGCCACCGCCAGGCGCGTGATGCGCGAAATCGGCGCACCAGGCGTCGATCGCTTCGAGCGGCATTGCGGCCCAATCGCGCCCGTCCCAATCACCGAAGTCGAGTTCGAGCAGGCGCGCATCGACCCGGTGCTGCCAACCCCAGCGAGCCAGCCAGCGGCCCACGTCGGCAGCGCGTCGCAACGGCGAGGTGACCACCTCGCGTGGCGCGCCGTGCCGCCGCGCCCATGCGCGAATGCGATGCGCGAGCCGCTTGCTCTTGCGGCGATCGACCTGCACTTCGGTGTGCCCGATGCAGCACCCCTCAACCCCGTTCGGCCGCGCGTGGCGCCAGAGGCTCAGTTCGTGCAACGCGCGATCCCCAACCAGCCCAACAGCGCGAGCAACTCGGTGATCTGCTGCGTCGCGCCGAGCGCATCGCCGGTGTAGCCGCCGAGCCGGCGACGCAGCCAGCGCGCGCTCCACGCGGTGCCGATCGCCACCAGCACAGCGCTCGCCGCGACCGCCGCGGCGTGCGCCGGCACCCACACCACCAGCAGCCCGCCGACGGTGACGACCGTGCCGAGCGCCACCACCACGCCCGCTGGCGCCACGCGTCGCGCCAGCGGCGTCGCCTTCGCGTGCTCGATGTCGCCGGCGTACGGCAGCACGCGGATCAGCACGACCGCGGCGGCGCGGCTCGCGGTGTGCGCGAGCAGCAGCGCGGGGATCGCGAGCGCCGGCAGCATCGCGCTCAACGCCGCCGCCTTCAGCCCGAGCACGGTGAGCAGCGCCAGGGCGCCGTAGCTGCCGATGCGCGAGTCCTTCATGATCTCGAGCGCCCGTTCGCGGCTGACCGCACCGCCGAGCGCATCGGCCGTGTCGGCCAGACCGTCTTCGTGGAAACCGCCGGTCAGCAGCAGCGTGCCCGCAATCGACAACCCGACCGCGACCGCCGGCGGAAAGGCGAAGCTCGCTGCCCACAGCACCAGCGCAGCGACGGCGCCGACCCCCAGGCCGACGAGCGCAAACCAGCGCGCACTCTGGTTCAACCAGTCGGGCTCGAAGCCAACCCATCGCGGCGACGGCACACGCGTCAGGAACTGCAACGCGACGAAGAACAATCGCAACTCGTGGATCATGCGGTGCTCATGTTGGGCTGCGCTCCGAGACGCCAGCCGACGCGAAGCTCGCCATCTCGTTCAGCAGCCGCACCGCACTGTCGACGAGCGGCCACGCCAGCGCCGCGCCCGAGCCCTCGCCGAGGCGCAGGCCGAGCTGCAGCAGCGGCTGCGCACCGAGCGCGTCGAGCATCAGGCCGTGGCCGGCTTCATCGGAGCGGTGCGAGAACACGCAACAGTCGAGCACGGCCGGCTCGATCATCGACGCCACGAGGATCGCCGCGCCGACGATGAAGCCGTCGACGACGATCACGCGTCGCTCCTCGGCCGCGTGCAAGGCCGCGCCGGCCAGCATCGCGATCTCGAAACCGCCGAAGGCCGCGAGCGCGGCGAGCGGCTCGCGCGCATCGGCGTGCAGCGCGAGCACGCGGCGCAGCACCGCGCCCTTGTGCGCGAGGCCGGCATCGTCGAGGCCGGTGCCGCGGCCGATGCATGTGGTGAGGTCGAGGCCGGCCAGACGTGCCAGCAGCAGGGCTGCGCTCGACGTGTTGGCGATGCCCATCTCGCCGAGCAGCAGCGCGTTGCCCGGCAGCCCGCGAACGACGTCGCGGCCGCGCTCGACCGCCTCGCCGCACTGCGACGCGCTCATCGCGGGGCCGAGCGACGCATCCGCGGTGCCGGCGGCGATCTTGCGGATCAGCAGCCCGGCGCGCGGCGCGAGTTCGCTGCGCACGCCGGCATCGACCACCGTCAGCGCCAGGCCGTGCTGGCGCGCCAGCACGCTGACGGCCGCGCCACCGGCGAGGAAGTTCTCGACCATCTGCGCGGTGACCTCGCTCGGGTACGCCGACACGCCCTGCGCCGCGAGGCCGTGATCGGCCGCGAAGACGACGAGCTGTGGCGCCCACAGCACCGGACGCTCGCTGCGCTGGATCAGGCCGATCTGCAGCGCCAGCGCCTCGAGCCGGCCGAGCGAGCCGCGCGGCTTGGTGAGTTGATCGAGACGCCGCTGCAAGCGCGATGCCAGCGACGGTTCGTTTGAAACATTCATCTCAGGGCTCCACCAAGCGCGCCAGCGCGCCTGGGTCAAAGCAGGTATCGATGAAGTCGGCGAGCCCGTCGAACACGCTTTCCAGCGTACGCGGTTCGCGCCCGAACAGCGCGCGCAGCACCGCGGGCGACTCGAACAGGCCGTGCATGTACAGGCCGAGCACGTTGCCGCGCTGCCAGCCGATCGACTCGCCGGCGTCGTTGCGCAACGCGACGATCGTGTCGACTGCATTCTCGACCAGCGTGCTGCGACCGTGACGGATCTCGTAGCCCTCGAAGCCGACGCCGGCGAGCGCGGCCCACGCGCCGGCCGTGTCGCCGAAACGCGCGGCCGTGTGCCGGAGCAGCTTCAGGCGCTCGAAGCGCGTGTGCAGCGGCAGCAGGCCCAGACCGCGCGCGTCGCCGTCGACGCCGTCGGGATCGACCAGCGCATCGCCCAGCATCTGCAACCCGCCGCACAGGCCGAGCACGCGGCCACCGGCGGCGGCATGGCGTGCGATCGCGGCGTCCAGTCGCTGCGCACGCAGCCACGCCAGATCGCCGCTGGTGTGCTTCGAGCCGGGCAGCACGATCCAGTCGGCGCCCATCAACTCGCCCGGCGTGCGGACCCAGCGCAGGCGCACGCCGGCCGCGTCGCGCAGCGGCTGGAACTCGTCGAGGTTGCTGATGCGCGGGAACGCGATGACTGCGATCTGCACACCGTCGGCGTCACCGCCGGGCCGCTCGTCAAACACGCCGTCTTCTTCGGGGAGGCCGTGGCCGCGCCACATCGGCAGCACCGCCAAGGTCGGCACGCCGGTGAGCTGCTGCAGCTGTTGCGGGCCCGGCGCGAGCAGTGCCGCGTCACCGCGAAAACGGTTCAGCACGAAGCCGCGGATCAGCGCACGCTTGTCGGCCGGCAGCAACTGGTGCGTGCCGTAAAGGTGCGCGAAGGCGCCGCCGCGGTCGATGTCGGTGACGAGCAGGCACGCAGCATTTGCCGCGCGCGCGGTGCGCATGTTGACGTAGTCGCTGGCGTGCAAGTTGATCTCGGCGGGCGAGCCGGCGCCCTCGATCACAACCACGTCGTTCTCGCGCATCAGCGCCTGCAGCGCGTCGCGCGCGAACGGCCAGAGCTGCTCGCTGCGTTCGCGCCAGGGCACTTGCGCGAGATCGGCGCGCACCTCGCCGAGCACGACGACCTGGCTCGCCGTGTCGTGCTCGGGCTTCAGCAGCACCGGGTTCATCCGCACCTCGGGATCGGCGCGCGCCGCCAGCGCCTGGAAGTATTGCGCGCTGCCGATCTCGCCCATGCGGCCCG
>JANXVK010000611.1 GCA_025351675.1 Rhizobacter sp. | reverse complement strand
GGCCACCACGCCGACATCGGCGGCACGTCGCCTGGCTCGATGCCGCCGTTCTCGACGCGGATCGAGGAAGAGGGCGTGCAGATCGACAACGTCAAGCTGGTCGATCGCGGCACGCTGCGGGAGGCCGAGATGCTGGCGTTGCTGCGAGGCGGACCCGCCGCCGCCGGGCCGCCCCAAGGCGGCGAAGCCCCCTCTGGGGGCAGCGCAGCAGCGCCAGCTGCAAACGTGGGGGCCATTTACCCGAGCCGCAATCCCGAGCAGAACATGGGCGACCTGAAGGCGCAGATCGCCGCGAACGAGAAGGGCGTGCAGGAGTTGCGCAGGATGGTCGAGCAGTTCGGGCTCGACGTCGTGCAGGCCTACATGCGCCATGTCCAGGACAACGCCGAAGAGTCGGTGCGCCGCGTCATCACCAGGCTGAAAGACGGCGCGTTCACCTTGCCGCTCGACAACGGCGCGCAGATCAGCGTCGCGATCCGCGTGAACGCCGAAGCGCGCACCGCCGAGATCGACTTCACCGGCACCTCGGCACAACTCGTCAACAACTTCAACGCGCCGACCGCGGTGTGCATGGCCGCGGTACTGTACGTGTTCCGCACGCTGGTCGACGACGACATCCCGCTGAACGCCGGCTGCCTGAAGCCGCTCAAGGTCATCATCCCCGACGGCTCGATGCTGAACCCGCATCCGCCGGCCTCGGTGGTCGCCGGCAATGTCGAAACCTCGACCTGCATCACCAACGCGCTCTACGGTGCACTCGGTGCGATGGCCGCGGGCCAGTGCACGATGAACAACTTCACCTTCGGCAACGCGCGCTACCAGTACTACGAGACCATTTCCGGCGGCTCGGGTGCCGGCCCTGATTTCGACGGCACCTCGGTCGTGCAGACCCACATGACGAACTCGCGGCTGACCGACCCGGAAGTGCTCGAGTTCCGCTTCCCGGTGCGCCTCGAGGGCTACGAAGTTCGCAAGGGCTCCGGCGGCACGGGCCGGCACAAGGGCGGCGACGGCGGCGTGCGGCGCGTGCGCTTTCTCGAGCCAATGACGGCGTCGATCCTGTCGAACGGCCGCCACCACGGGGCGTTCGGCATGGCCGGCGGTGCCGCCGGTCAGCCCGGCATCAACCGCATCGAGCGAGCGGACGGCCGGCGCGAGGCGCTCGACCACATCGGCTCGGTCGAGATGGCGCCGGGTGATGTATTCGTGATCGAGACGCCGGGCGGTGGTGGGTTCGGTCGATCCCCCGCGTAAGGTGAGGGTCAGCGCGTCCGACGCAGTCATGCGGGCGTACAGAATATGGGTTGCCTGCACGGCGGTCCGACCCTTCGCTGCTTCGATTATCTTCAGGAGAGACACCATGAACACCCGCCTCATCGCCTCCAGCGCCCTCGCTTCGGTACTCGCCATGGGCGCGCTCTCGGCCTCGGCCCAGTCCCCCGCCGAAGGCAGGGAGAAGGAAAAGTGCTACGGCATCGCCAAGGCCGGCACCAACGATTGCGCCAACTTGTCGGGCTCGCACTCGTGCGCCGGCCAAGCCAAGAACGCGATGGCAGCGGACGAATGGAACTACGTCGCCAAGGGCAGTTGCGTGAAGATGGGAGGCAAGTCGGAAGACGAAGCCAAGGCGCTGGTAGCGAAGAAGTGATGCGTTCGGGCACGGCCACCGACACATCGGTCGGCATCGGCCTGCGCCAACCGCACTACTCGGCGCTGTTCGAGACCGTGCCGCCGCTGGGCTTCGTCGAAGTCCACTCCGAGAATTTCTTTGCCGATGGTGGCGCCGCGCTCGCGGTGCTGCACCAGGCGCGTGAACAGTATCCGGTGAGCCTGCACGGCGTCGGCTTGGCGCTCGGCTCGGCCGCGGGGCTCGATCCGTGGCATCTCGACCGGCTCGCGCGGCTGGTGCAGCGCATCGAGCCGGTGCGGGTCTCGGATCACGCCTGCTTCGCGCGCGCCGCGTCGGTGCCGGGCGGGCCGACCGTGCATGCGAACGATCTGCTGCCGATCGCGTTCACCGATGAGGCGCTTGCGATCATGGCGCGCAACGTCGAGCAGGTGCAGGCGCGCATCGGCCGCCCGCTGCTGGTGGAGAACCTGGCGTCGTATGTCTCGTTCGCCGACGCCTCGATGAGCGAGCCCGCGTTCTTTGCCGCGCTGTGCCGGCGCAGCGGCTGCGGCATGCTGCTCGACGTCAACAACCTGATGGTCAACGCGCTGAATGCCGGGGCCGCCGATCCGCTCGCGGCGTGCTGCGCGTTCGTCGACGCGCTGCCGCTCGGCGTTGTCGGCGAGATCCACGTGGCTGGCTACTGTGAGACAGGCGGCGAGACCGATGGCGTCGTGATCGACGACCATGGCAGCCGCGTGCGCCCCGCCGTGTGGTCGGTCTGCGAGCATGCGCTGGGCCGCTTCGGCGCCGTGCCGACGCTGGTCGAGTGGGACACCGATCTGCCGGCGTTCGACGTGTTGCTCGGCGAGGCGGCGCACGCGGCGGCAATCGGCGCGCGGATTCGCGCATGAACGAGGCGCAGCGCCAGCAGCAGTTGCTCGCGGCGCTGGCCACCGGCGCGGCGCCGCTCGGGGGGTTGCGCGAATCCGGCAGCCGCGCGGCACGCGGCGTGGCGGCGTACCGCGCGAATGCCGAGTCGATCGCCGAGCGCGCACTCGCCTCGGCGTTCGCGACCGTGCAGGCGATGGTCGGCGACGACGACTTCAAACACCTCGCGCGCGAGTTCTGGCACGCGCACCCGCCCGAGCGCGGCGATCTCGGCGAGTGGGGCGACGCGTTTGCGGCGTGGCTGGCCGCGCATCGCGGGCTGGGCGCGTGGCCGTGGCTCGCCGACTGCGCCCGCCTCGACCTCGCGCTGTATCGCAGCGAGCGCGCTGCAGATGCGGCGCTCGATGCGGCATCGCTCGGTCGGCTCGAATCGGTCGATCCGTCGCAGCTTCGGCTGCTGTTGATGCCCGGCACCGCGCTGCTGTGCTCGCTCTGGCCGATCGCGACGATCCACCGCGCGCACGAGCTCGAAGGCGATGCGGCCGAGCGCGCATTCGCTGACGTGCGCGAGGCCATCGACGCGCAGCGCGGCGAGCAGGTGCTGGTCGCGCGCCGCGGCTGGCGCGCGGTCGTGTACCCGCTCGACCCGCTCACCGCCGCGTGGACGCAAGATCTGCTCGATCGCGTGAACCTCGCCGATTCGCTGGCACGTGCCGGTGAAGATTTCGATTTCGCCGCGTGGCTCGCGAACGCGCTGCGCGCGTCGTGGGTGCAAGGCGTGGCGGCGTCGAACGACTGAACCTGCCCGTATCGTCCGGCCGGCCGGTTCGCCGCGGGTCAGTCGCGCGGCCTGAAACCGATCTCGAACACTGGCGGCGCGCGGCCGTTGTCGAGCGGCAGCATCTCGGTGCGCTCGATCGCGCGCAGCACTGCGTCGTCCCAGACCTTGGTGCCGCTGCTTTGCACCAGGCGCTTCGCGATGATCGTGCCGTCGGGCGCGAGCTTGACTTCGACGACGGCGCGCGGGTTGCCGTCGACCGGGTCGGTCAGCAGGATGTTCGGCTTGATGCGCGCCATCACGCGGCCGGCGTAGTTGGCCGAGGGCGCGCTGCTGCGCAGCGCGGTACCGGTGTCGGTTGCGCTGCCGGTCGCGCCGGCGAGGCCGGCCATGCGCTTCATCTGCGCGTCGCGGATCAGGGCCAAGCGCCCCGTTTCGGCCTTCTCCGCCTTCTCGTTCTTCGCCTGCTCGGCCCTGGCCTGATCCGCCTTCAGCTTGTCGGCCTTCTCTTTCTTCAACGCGAGTTCTTCCTTCTCGCGCTCGGCCTTCTCCCGCTTCTGCTTCTTCAACGCCTCCTGCTCGGCCGCGATCCGCTTCGCATCTTCCTTCTTCGCCTTCTCGATCGCGATCTGCGGATCGGGCAGCGCGGGCGTTGGCGGTTTCGCGGCGACGACCGGCTCGGGCGGCTTCGGCGTGGGCGCGGGTGTTGGCTTCACGACCGGCTCGACCTTCTTGATCACGGGCGGCGGCGGCGCTTCGACGGCACGCGGCGCCGCGGCCTGCGGCGTGGCCGACCAGTGCTCGGCAGCGACCGTCGCGGGCTCTTCGCTGCCCCAGTTGACGCTGAACATCAGCCCGACGATCAGCAGCACATGCGCCACGACCGCGAGCGCAATCGCCCGGCCGCGCACCTTCGGTGCCTGCGGCATGAACGGGTCACGGCTGAGGGCGGACGAGGTGGCGGCGTTCATCGTGCGCGCTCAGGACGCTCCGTTTTTCACCGAGAGACCGACCCGCTGCACGCCCGAGCGCTGCAGCGTGTCCATCACCTTCACGACGGTCTCGTACTTCACGTTCTTGTCGGCCGAGATCACGACCGGCGTGTTCGCGTCGCCGCGTTGCAGCTCCTTGACCTTCGCGGCGACATCGCGCATCGCGACCGGTGCACCGTCCTTGCCGTCGATGCGCAGCTTGACCCGGTCGTCGCTGCCGACGACGAGCTCGACGACGTGATCCGGCCGCTTCGAGCTCTTGCCCACGCTCGGCAGATCGACCACGCCGGTCGTGATCAGCGGCGCGGTGACCATGAAGATGATCAAGAGCACCAGCATCACATCGATGAACGGGACCATGTTGATCTCGTTGATCGTGCGGCGGCGCGAACCGCTGCTTCGATGGCTGACGTTGGGCATCAGGTCTCCCGCCGGGCCGTCGAGGGCCAAGGGGCCGCTGCGCGGCCCCCGGAGGCCTGCGCCCCCTCGGGGGGCAGTGAACGAAGTGAGCGTGGGGGCTTCATCAGTGAACCGCCGCCGGCGCGCCGACGTTGCGCTGCAGGATGTTCGAGAACTCCTCGATGAAGGTCTCGAGCTGGATCGCGATGCGGTCGATGTCGCGCGCGAAGCGGTTGTAGGCAATGACTGCGGGGATTGCCGCGAATAGGCCGATCGCGGTCGCGACCAGTGCCTCGGCGATGCCCGGCGCGACGGTCGCGAGCGTCACCTGCGTCATGTTCGCGAGGCCGACGAAGGCGTGCATGATCCCCCACACCGTGCCGAACAGACCGACATACGGCGAGACCGAGCCGACGGTCGCGAGGAACGACAGGTGCGCCTCGATCGTGTCGAGCTCGCGCTGAAAGCTCGCGCGCATCGCGCGGCGCGCGCCGTCGAGCAGCGAGCCGGCATCGGTGACGCGGCGTTCGCGCAGCTTCATGAATTCCCGCATGCCCGAGGCGAAGATGCGTTCCATCGGCGAGCCGTCGGTGCGCTTGATGGCGTCGGCGTAGAGGTCGTTGATGTTTTTGCCGGCCCAGAACTCGCGCTCGAATTCTTCGTTTGCGCTGCGGATGCGCTTCAGGCCGAACAGCTTGCTGAAGATCACGGTCCAGCTCGCGAGCGAGGCGATCATCAGGCCGGCCATCACGAGCTGCACGACGAAGCTCGCCTGCATGACGAGTGTGAAGATCGAGAAGTCTTGATTCATTCGGTGCGGGTCTGGGGGGGGGAAGTGAAGGATTCGGCGATCGCATTCGGAATGCGCCGGGGCCTGAAAGTTCCGGCGTCGACGCAGCCGATGCGGATCGTGCCCTCGGCGATCAACTCTTCTGTGCCTTGCGCCGATGGCCGCCAGGCCTGCTGCGCGATCGTCATCTGCGCCCGGCCCGCGTGGCGCACGTCGACCGTGACCGCGATCAGGTCATCGAGCCGCGCCGGCCTGAGATAGCGCACGGTCGTGTCGGTGACGATGAAGACCACGCCGGTCTCGGCGCGCATCTGCTCCTGCTGGTGGCCGAGCGAGCGCAACCATTCGGTGCGGGCGCGCTCGAAGAACTTCAGGTAGTTGGCGTAGAAGACCACGCCGCCGGCGTCGGTGTCTTCCCAGTAGACGCGGATCGCGAGGCTGAAGGGTGCGGAATCTGAAACGGGGGTCGGCAACAGGGTCGGGCCGGGTGGGCCAAGTGGTGCGGCGCATTATCGCCGCTAGTGCTTGCGCGATTCAGATGAGGGTCGCGAAGTCGGTTCGTAAGCGCGTCTGCGGCGCCTCCCAAGCGTGGAACCAGCGCGCGAAGTCGGTGCCCGGCATCGGCTTGGCCATGAAGTAGCCTTGCGCCTCGTCACACTGCATCGCGCGCAGGATCGCGAAGCCCTGCGCCGTCTCGACCCCTTCGGCGGTCACGGTCAGGCCCAGGTTGTGCGCCAAGTCGATCGTGGAGCGCACGATCTTCATGTCGGCGCGGTCGCTCTCCATCGACATCACGAAGCTCTTGTCGATCTTCAGCTCGTGCAGCGGCATTTGCTTCAGGTAGGCGAGTGACGAGTAACCGATGCCGAAGTCGTCGATCGACAGGCGCAGGCCCATGCCGTGCAGGCGCTTCAGGGTCTGCAGCGCCCGCTGCGGGTCGTCCATGATCGCGCTCTCGGTGATCTCGAGGCACAGCGCGTGCGGGTCGACGCTCTCGCGCGCGAGCAGCTTCTCGAGCTTGAGCGGCAGGTCCTGATCAAGCAGATCGCGGGTCGACAGGTTGACGGACAGCTTGATCTCGATGCCCTGAGCGCGCAATTCGCGCCAGTGGCTGGCGCAGTGCTGGATCATCCAGTCGGTGATGATGCGGATGAAGCCGGTCTGTTCGGCGAACGGGATGAAGCGCATCGGCGCCATCATGCCGTGCAGCGGGTGCTGCCAGCGCACCAGCGCCTCGGCGCCGACCACCCGGCCGCTCGCCAGCGCGACCTTGGGCTGCAGGAACAGGCGCAGCTGGTCGTGGTCGACCGCGGTGCGCAACTCGCTCAGCAGCGACAGCGATTCGGCGCTGGCCGAGTCGAGCGCCGGGTCGTACACGACGATGCCCGATTGCTTGGCCTTGGCGGCATACATCGCGACCTCCGCTCGCCCGAGCAGTGTGTCGGCGTCGTCGGCGTGCGCCGGGAACGCGGCCACACCGACCCCGGCGCCCACGTCGACGGTGTGATCGTCAAGTGTGAACGGCACCTCCAGCGCGTGAAGCACGCGCTGCGCCAGCGCGCGCGCGGTGTCGGCGTCGGCCTGAGGCGCGCAGACCGCGAACTCGTCGCTGCCGAGGTGAGCGACGACGTCGTCGGCGCGCAGCACGCCGTCGGACAGGCGCAGCGCGATCTGGCGCAGCAGGCGGTCGCCGAAGGCGTGGCCCAGCACGTCGTTGACGTGCTTGAAGCGGTCCAGGTCGAGCATCACCACGGCGCAGGGCCGACCGTCACGGCGCGCCTGCGCCAAGCAGTCGAGCAGCAGGCCGCGGAACTGTGCCTTGTTGGGCAGGCCGGTCAGCGCGTCCCAGTACGCCAAGCGGCGGATCTGCGCCTCGCGCTGCTGCATGCCCTGACGCATGCTCTCGAACGATTGCGCCAGCTCGTGCACCTCGTCCCGCGTGCTCACCTCCACCGGGTTGGAATAGTCGCCGGCGCCGAGTCGGTCGGCACTCTGCGTGAGTGCCTTGATCGGGCCGGTGATGCGCCGTGCGGTAAGCACGCTGCCCACGCCGAAGGTGGCCAGGCCGACCAGCGTGATCGCCAGCAGCGTGAGCTGCAGCTTGCGGTACGGCGCGACGGCCTCGTCGACCGAGCGCAACAGAACCGCGGCCACTTCGTGGGTGGCGTTGCCGCTCAGCGCGACCAGCCGTGCGCTGCTGACTTCGCCGCCCAAGACCACGTCCTGCGCGAGCGCGCGGTCGCGCAGCTGCGCGGCCAGTTCCGGCCCGACACGGCCGGGGTCGGCGCCGGGCAGCAGCTGCCAGGCGCCGCCGCGGGTGCGTTCCAGGAGGTGCATCTTCAGCCCCGAGAGCTGCTCCATGTCGAGCACCAGCTGTTTGTCGACCGGAAAGCCCATCGACACATGGCCGATCAGCAGCGGCGCGCGCACCGGCACGGTCACCAGCTGGAACGGCCGCCCCCCGAGCAGCTGCACCGCCGCTTCGCGGGTCGCACCGCCGCTGGTGCGCACCCCGGCCTGCACCAGCGCCAGCACCTCGGTGGCGTCGGGCAAGGTCGAGGCGATCAGCTGGTACTTCGCATCGGTGAACAGCGACACGCTGGCGCCGATGCGCGCGCCGTTGTTGTCGAGCGCGTCCACCAACGTGGACTGGTCGGCGCTGGCGATGGCCGAGCGAAAGCCGTAGTCGGTGGCCAGCAGCCGCGAGGCCTCGGCCAGCTTCTCGGCGTTCTGCGCGAGCAGCCGGTGCAGCACGTTCTCGCCGGTGCGCAGCTCGGTGGCGATCTGGGCGCGCGAGTTGTTGTCGATGCTGTGATTGATGGTGATGAAGCTGAGCGCCTGAATCAACAGCAGCAGCCCCAGGAACAGCACGACGATGCGCACGTCCAGGCGCCGCGCCATCGGCTGCAGCAGCGCGTTCAGGAGCCGACGCGGCAGTGCTGTGTCCATCTCAGTTCGCCGCGGCCTGCACGGCCAGCTTTACCGTCGCCGCGGAGGGCTCTGCGCCCGTGTGCAGCGCCTGCTCCTGCGGCAACCCGGGCTCGGGCTGCAGGTAGTGCCACACGCGCAGCCGGTGCTCGCCAGCCGGAATCTCGAGCACGGCACGGCCGGTCGCATCGGTCTTGGCGAACAGCGGTGTGTCCACCACATGCAGCCAAGCGCTCATGCGGTCGTGGATGTTGCAGCCCAGTACCGCGGTGCCGGGCTTGTCAAATATCACCGGCACGGTGGGCGTGCCGGCATAGAGCTTGAGCTCGAACTTCTGGATCGGCGAAAACGAATAGACGTGATGGCGCACGGTGTCGAAGTTCGGAAACGTCACCGACGTGCCGGTCTGGATGACGGTGATCCGGGGCGTGAACTGGCGCTCGCGCTGCCCAATCTGCGCCGTCGCACCCGGTTCGGCCAGCGCCTTGGCGCCGCGCACCATGACGTAGACCACTGCGTCGGCCAGCGGCGCGCCGGCGCGGTCGGTCACGCTCACGCTCAGTGGTGCGGCGATCGCCACGAAGGCCAGACCACTGCCGATAGCGATACCGATCAGCACGCGGCCGCGCATCATGGTCCGATCGCAGCGCCGCGCGTCGCGGCGTCGACCACGATGTCGCGCTTCATCGGCGCTAGCAGGCGCAGCAGTTCGTTCTTCGCGCCCGGGTCGGTGCCGCTGCGGTCGAGCTCCTCGCGCAGCATGCTCACCAGCGCGTCGAACTCGCTGGCGACGATCTTCGATTCGGCGTGTGCGCGCGCCATGGTCTCGCCCTCGTAGCGGCAGCCGCCGCCCGAGATCGCGCACAGCTGCGCGGCCAAGCTTTCCTTCAGTGGCTGGAGCTTGACGCCGTCGAAGCTGCGACGGGTGCGCGGGTCGCTCGCGGCGCGGTCGATCAGGCGGCCGACCACGCTGTCGATCCGCGGCGCGCCGCCGAGGCGCTCGTAGAGCGTCGGCGGCGGCGTCGCAACGGTCGCACACGCACCCAGCCAAGCCGCCAGCAGCAGCGTGGAAAGGCCGGTCGCAATGCGTGCGGGCAGCAGATCGGGCATGACATGCACTTTCTTCGCGAGGCAGGAACGCCTGGGGAGAGAGTCTATGGATCTGTGCCCGCACCGATGCGCCGAACAGCACGGTCTTCGCGCCGCAACTTCGGGCCTCGCGCGACGCTCGGCCCGGCACCATTCGAGCCACCGGAAGAACCGGAGGAGCACCCATTGATCACGACGCTTCCCACCAAACTGCGCTTGGCCACGCTGCTTGCCGCGCTGACAACCACGGGCTTGGCGCCTGCAGCCCACGCGGGCGACCGCCTGCTCGCGACTTCGGGTGTCAGCCAAGTCGAGGGCGCCGGCGGCGGCGGCCTGACGCCGTGGGCATTGATCACCGGCGGCGGCAGCCGCGATCAGGTCGGCGCCAGCGCCTTCGCAACCCACTGGCGCTCGCAGGGCGGCTACACCTTGCGCGCGGCGGGCGCGGCGGTCGGCCTGTTCGACACGGTCGAGCTGTCGGCGGCGCGCTGGCGCTTCGGCCTGAGCGACACGGTCCCCGGCGAGTCGATCGACATGGACATGATCGGCGCGAAGTGGCGCATCTGGGGTGATGCCGTCTACGATCAGGACCACTGGTGGCCGCAGGTCGCGGTCGGTGCGCAGTACAAGCGCAACCACGACATGGCGGTGCCCACCGCACTGGGCGCGCGCCGCGGCGCGGACACCGATCTGTATGTCGCCGTCACCAAGGTCTGGCTCGGCGGTCTGGCGGGTCGCAACCTGCTTGCCAACCTGACCCTGCGCGCAACGCGCGCCAACCAGTTCGGCCTGCTCGGCTTCGGCGGCGACCAAGGCGACTCACGCCGCCTCAAGGCCGAAGGCTCGCTTGCGGTGCTGCTGCGCGACGACCTTGCGCTGGGTGTGGAGTGGCGCGACAAGCCCGACAACCTGAGCGTCTTTCGCGAGCAGTCCGCGGCCGACCTCTTCGTTGCCTGGTTCCCGAGCCGCCACCTGAGCGCGACGCTCGCCTGGGTGAACTTGGGCAACGTGGCCAACAAGGCCTCGCAACGCGGCTGGTACCTGTCGCTGCAAGGCGGGTTCTAGGGCCGAGCTTCCAAGGCTGTGGCCCGGCGGTACACCGGCCCCCACAGCGGGTGGCCGGCCTCGGCCTTGCTCAATGCGAACGCCGGGTCGGCGGCGCGTGCGGCGCGGAACTCGGCTTCGCAAGCCGGCACCCGGGCGCTGGTGCAGTAGATGAACGCGAGGTGCTTGTGCGCCGCGGCACGGTCGCGCGGCGACGCCAAGCTGGCGCTCAATGCCTGCTTCAGCTGCTGCTCGGCCGGCGGATACTGCGCGTCGTCGTAGGCGCGCATCCCGGCGAGCAGCGCCTTTTCGGCGGGCCGCTCAGCGATGTCGATCAGGCCGGGCGCCGGCGCCAGTGCGCAACCGGCGATCAGCGTGGTGGCGAGCAGGGTCGCGGCAAATCGGGTCGTCATGGTCAGAACTTGTGCTTGACGGTGACCGGTTGGTCGGCGCTGACGTTGACGGTCACGCTGTGCGGCGGCAGATCGGTGTTGCGCACCACGACCTGGTGCCGGCCGGCCGGCAGGCTGAACTCGTTCAGCGGCGGCGACGTGCCGACGCGCCGGCCATCGACCTCGACCTCGCCCCACGGGCTGATCGCAACGCGCAAGACCCCCGTCGGCACTGGCGCCGCGGCAGCCGCCGTGGCGGCCGCGGTGCGTGCCGTGCGCTCGCGGGTTTCGCGGGAACGCGCCCCCTTCGACACCTCGTCACGCGCCGCGTTCGGCGCCGAATTCAGCGGCTTCGAGGCCACGGCCGGCTTCGGCGGCGCGAGCGCAGCGCTGGCCGGATCGGGCGCCGGTGTCATCACGTGGTCGGGGATGACGCCGGCTGATGGGGGCAGGGGCGCGGCGATCGGGGCCACCGGCTCCGCCAACGTGGCACTCACGGCGACAAGTTCGGGTGCAGCTGTGGGTGGTGCGGCTGCCCGCTGCGAACCCAACGTCGTCCATGCGATCACGCCGAGCACCACCACGCCGGCCGCGCCGGCCGCGAGCCACAGCGGCGCTGCCCGGCCCGGCGCGGCGGCGCGCCCATCGCCATCGGACGAGACCGTGTTCTCGTCGAGCCAGTGGCGCAGTTCGCGCGAGAACGCGCGTGCCGAGCGGTAGCGCTGTTCGGGGTTCTTCGCGAGCGCCTTGGCGGCGATCTGCGCCAGTGCCTCGGGCACGGCGGCGTCGATCAGGTTCGCCAACGGCGGGTCGTGTTTGAGGACCGCTGCCATGATCTCGTCGAGCGTGTTGCCGCGGAACGGCTTCAGGTCGGTCAGCAGTTCGTACAGCACGACGCCGAGCGAGAACACGTCGGCACGCCGGTCGACCGGCTCCTGGCGCGCCTGCTCGGGCGCCATGTAGTAGGGCGAACCCGCGGCGACCTCGCCGGTCTGCTGCGCTTCGTGCTGGTGCGCGATGCGGGCGATGCCGAAGTCGAGCACCTTCGGTTGGGTTCGGCCGATCATGAAGATGTTGGCCGGCTTCACGTCGCGGTGCACCACACCCTTGCTGTGCGCGTAGCCGAGCGCGTCGGCGACGCGGCGGACGATCAGTGCCGCCTGTGCCGGCGTCGCGCGCCAGCCCTCCTGGCGCAGCTGGCGCAGGTCGCGCCCCTTCAACAGCTCCATCGCGATGTAGGCGCGGTCGTCGCTGATGCCGGCATCGAACACGGTCACGATGTTCGGGTGGTTCAGGCCGGCGGCGGCGCGGGCCTCGTTCAGGAACAGCGCGTTGAACGACTCGCGCTCGGCCTCGATGACCTCGACGTGCAGCGTCTTGACCGCGATCAGGCGCGACAGCAGCGGGTCGTGGGCGGCGAACACCGTGCCGATGCCGCCCTCGCCGAGTTGGTGCTTCAGCGCGTAGCGGCCGATGTGGCCGATCGTCGGTGCCGGGCCGTTGCCGGGTGGGTCGTCGGGCTTGGCGTCGTGCGGCTCGGAGATGGTGGCCGACGATGCGCGCATCCCGCGCATGTCGACGTCGTTCCAGAGCGCCGCGTGCTCCGGCAGGCTGGGCGACGGGCCGGGCTCGGAGTCGTTCGGCACGGGCACGGGGGTTGGGGCGAAGGAGCTCACTTCGGCAGACTAGCCGAACACGCGCGGCACGAATTCACGAAAAGCCGGGTGAAGCCCGCGTTCGTCACATGCGCTCACGATTGCGCTGCCGATCGCCGCGCACTTTCACGCCGGATGCGACAGCGCCGCGGCGGCCGCGGCTCAAAGCGTGCGGCGCAATCGCTCGACGGCTTCCTGCAGCTGTGCCATCCCGCTCGCATACGACAGCCGCACGAAGCGTTCGGTGCCGCTGCGGCCGAAGTCGCGGCCCGGCGTGAGCGCGACGTGCGCGCGGCGCATCACGTCGAACACGAAATCCCAGCTGCTCGCGCAGTCGCCGGAGAAGTGCGCCGAGCAATCGGCCCAGGCGTAGAACGCGCCGTCGGGCATCACCGGCACGCTCAGGCCGAGATCGTTCAACGCCGGCACCAGGAAGTCGCGGCGCGCGCGGAACTCGCTGCGGCGGCGCTCGTACTCGGCGATCGACTCGGGTTCGAAGCAGGCCAGCGCCGCGTGCTGCGCGACGCTCGACGGGCAGATGTACAGGTTCTGGGCCAGCTTCTCGATGGCCGGCACAAGCGCCTCGGGCACGACCAGCCATCCGAGGCGCCAGCCGGTCATTGAGAAGTATTTGGAGAAGCTGTTGATCGACACCACATCGTCGCCGTGCGCCAGCGCGCTGTGGCTGTAGCGTGCGTCGAAACTCAGGCCGAGGTAGATCTCGTCGACCAGCGTGAAGCCGCCGCGGGCGCGCACGGCGGCGACGATCCGGCCCATCTCGTCAGGGTCGATCGAGGTGCCGGTCGGGTTCGACGGCGACGCCAGCAGCACGCCGCGCGTGCGCGCCGACCACGCGGCCTCGACGCTGGCCGCATCGAGCTGAAAGCGTGCCTTGGCCGACGCGGGCAGCAGCACCGGCACGCCTTCGGCAGCGGCGACGAAGTGGCGGTTGCAGGGGTAGCTCGGGTCGGGCAACAGCACCTCGTCGTCGCGGTCGACGAGCGCGAGGCAGGCGAGCTGCAGCGCGGCCGACGCGCCGGCCGTGACGACGATGCGGCGCTGCGCGATGTCGAGCCCGAAGCGTTGCGCGTACCAGGCGCTGATGCGCTCGCGCAACTCGGGCAGGCCGGTCGCGTCGGTGTACTGCGTGCTGCCGTTTCGCAGCGCGCGTTCGGCGGCCTCCTGCACCAGCGGCGGCGCGGTGAAATCCGGCTCGCCGATGTTCAGGAAGATCATCGGCTCGCCACCGAGCCGCGCGTCGCACGCCGGGCTTCGCGCCAGCTCGGCCGCGGCCTTGGCGCACTCCATCACGTAGAAGGGCTCGATGTGATCGAGCCGCCGAGCGAGCTTCATGCGCGCGAGCGTCGGGTTACGAGCTTCATGCGCGCCAGCGTCGAGATGCCGGTTTCATCGCGCGTCAGCGCCGCGAGGCCCGCATCGCCTCGACCTCGACCGGCCGCAGGTCGCCTGCGGCCTTGTCGAGCACGCCGTTGACGTACTTGTGGCCGTCGGTGCCGCCGAAGCTCTTCGCGAGCTCGACCGCCTCGTTGATCGCGACCTTGTACGGAATCTCGATGCAGTGCGTCAGCTCGTAGACGCCGATCATCAGCACGCCGTGCTCGATCGGCGAGAGCTGCGAGGTCTTGCGGTCGACATGGCGTGCGAGCACGGCGTCGATCGTCGAGGCTTCGAGGATGCAGCCGTGCAGCAGCGCGTCGAAGTGCGCCGCGTCGCATTTGTCGAAGCCTTCCTGCTCGTGCATGTGGGCGTCGATCACGTTCGCCTCGGCGCCCGACACGAGCCACTCGTACAGGCCTTGCAGCGCGACTTCGCGCGAACGGCGGCGGGCCGACTTCGGCCGCGTTGGCTTGCCGGCGGGCTTCTTCTTCGAGGCGGGTTTGGCCGCTTCGGACTCATCAGACAAGACCTTGGGCACAGCGGGCTCGCTCACGACAAGTCTTCCATCAGGTTGGCCATCTCGACGGCCACGCGGGCGGCGTCGCGCCCGTTCTCTTCGGCGCGCGCCCAGGCTTGGGCTTCGTTCTCGACGGTGAGGATCGCGTTCGCGATCGGGATCTGGTGGTCCAGCCCGACGCGCGTGACAGCCGCGCCGCTCTCGTTCGCGACCAGCTCGAAGTGATAGGTCTCGCCGCGGATGATGCAGCCGAGCGCCACCAGCGCGTCGTAGCCTTCGCTCTCGGCCAAGGCGTTCAGCGCGATCGGCACTTCGAGCGCGCCCGGCACAGTCACGTGCTTGATGTGCTTCGCGGCGACGCCGAGCGCGTGCAGCTCGGCCAGACACGCTTCAGCCAGCTTGTCGGTGATCGCGGCGTTGAAGCGTGCCTGCACGATGCCGATGCGCAGATCGCGTCCGTCGATCTGCGCCTGCTGCCCGCCGCTCTTCGGTGCGCCCTTGTCAGCGTCTTGCATGCGTGTTCATCCCTGTTGTTGTTCTGCGGCCAGAAAGCCGGTGACTTCGAGCCCGTAGCCGATCATGCTGGGCATCCGGCGTGGGCTGCCGAGCAGCTTCATCTTCGTGACGCCGAGCTCGCGCAGGATCTGCGCGCCGATGCCGTAAGTGCGCAGGTCCATCTGGCCTTCCGGACGGGCCGACTGCGCGGCGCCGTTCGACGCCGGCAGCACGTGCGGCACCAGCGCGGCCACGTCTTCGCCGCAGTTCAACAGCAGCGCGGCGCTGCGCGGGCTTTGCTGCAGCGTGGCGAGCGCCTTCGGCAGCGGCCACGAATGCCGACAGTTGCCGCCGACATCGAGCAAGTCCATCACCGAGAGCGGCTCGTGCACGCGCACCAGCACTTCGTCGGCTTCGTTCCACTGGCCCTTCGTCAGCGCCAGATGCAGGCCGCCGGTGCGGTCGCGGAATGCGCTGCAATCAAACGTGCCCTGCGCGGTGACGAGCGGGCGCCGGCCGACGCGCTCGATCAGCGTCTCGTGGCGGCTGCGGTGCTCGATCAGGTCGGCGATCGTGCCGATCTTCAGGCCGTGTTCCTTCGCGAACAGAATCAGGTCGGGCAGGCGCGCCATCGTGCCGTCGTCCTTCATCACCTCGCAGATGACGGCGGCGGGCGAGAGCCCCGCCATGCCGGCCAGATCGCAACCTGCTTCGGTGTGACCGGCGCGCATCAGCACGCCGCCTTCCTGGGCGCGCAGCGGGAAGATGTGGCCGGGCTGGACCAGATCGCTCGGCGTCGCGTCGCGCGCGACGGCGGCCTGCACGGTGCGCGCGCGGTCGGCGGCCGAGATGCCGGTGTCGACGCCGGTCGCGGCCTCGATCGACACGGTGAACGCGGTGCCGTGGCGCGTGCCGTTGCGCGCGGTCATCGACTGCAGTTGCAGGCGGTCGCAGCGCTCGGGCGTCAATGTCAGGCAGATCAGCCCGCGGCCGAACCGGGCCATGAAGTTGATCGCGTCGGGGCTGATACAGTCGGCGGCGATCACCAGATCGCCTTCGTTTTCGCGGTCTTCCTCGTCGACGAGGATGATCATGCGGCCCGCTGCCAGTTCGGCGACGAGCTCGGGGATGGGAGAAATTGCCATCCTCGAATTGTGTCATGGTGCCTCTCGACCGGCGGGTACACCGATCGATCCCCCGCGGGGATGCGGGCCGGCCGAGGGCCACGAGTGGGCCTCTTCGTGGCCCACATGGCGGCCCGGCGCTCGGCCCGCTCAGGTCGGCTTCGGGGCCGTCAG
>JANXVK010000590.1 GCA_025351675.1 Rhizobacter sp. | reverse complement strand
TCAGCGACAGCATCTGCGCGCCGCGCGCGGCGCCGAAGCCGAGGTCGCTGCAGTACGCGACGATGTGCACCTGCGGCATCGCCATCGCGACGCAGCAGGCGACACCGGCGACGCACAGCAGCATCTGCGCCGATCCCATCGACAAGCCGAACGGCCGTGTCGACGGCATGACCCCGGTGTTGCGTGCGGCCGTGGCCGGCACCGCGATCGGCGCGCGCGGCCTCATCAGCACGGCGAGCGCGGCCATCGTCACGGCGCTGAAGACGCCGAGGCCGATGTAGGTGCTGCGCCAGCCGTCGGTCTCGACGAAGTGCTGCACGATCGGCGGCCAGATCGCGCCGCCGAGGTAGTTGCCGCTGGCGCAGATCGCGACCGCGATGCCGCGCCGGCGCACGAACCACAGCGAGGTGTCTGCCACCAGCGGCGCGAAGGTGGTGGCACTGCCGAGCGCGCCGAGCAGCACGCCGTGCGCGAGCGCGAAGCCCATCAGGCTGCCGGCCATGCCGGCGGCGACAAAGCCGGTGCCGAGCCCGACCGCACCGATCAGCATCACCCACATCACGCCGACGCGATCGGCCAGTTTGCCCATCGCGACGCCACCAAGACCGAAGCCGACCATCATCAGCGTGTAGGGCAGCGAGGCGTCGGCCCGCGCCACGCCGAACTCGGCCTGCACCGTAGGCAGCACGACTGCGACGACGTACATCGCGCCGCTGCCGATCGTCATCAGCGCGAGCGTGACGGCCAAGCGCGTCCAGGCGTAGCGCGAATCGGCCGCGTGTGACGCGGTCGCGGCCGTCATTGCACTCAGGCCGGCACCGGGCCGCCGTGGGCCACGAAGGGGCCCACTTCGTGGCCTGTAGCGGCCTGAGCTCCCCTCGGGGGAAGGTGCCGCAGGCGCCCCAGAGTGGTCATTTTCAGGCCAGGTCTTTTTGGTGCTCGATCGTGCGCGAGACGATGCCGTAGGCCATCGCCTCTTCGGCGCTCATCCAGTAGTCGCGTTCCATGTCGACCGCGACCTTCTCGTAGGTCTGGCCGGTCTGCGTCGCCACCACACGCGCGAGGCGTTCGCGGGCCTTGATGATCTCCCGCGCCTGGATGGCGATGTCGGTCGCCTGGCCGCCGGCGCCGCCGGCCGGCTGGTGGATCATGAAGCGCGTGTTCGGCAGGCACAGGCGGCGCTCTTTCGGCGGTGCGAGAAAGATGTGTGCGCCGGCGCTGGCGACCCAGCCGCTGCCCACGGTCGTGACCGGCGCGCGCACGAAACGGATCAGGTCGAAGATCGCATCGCCCGATTCGACGTGGCCGCCCGGCGACGAGATCAGCATCGTGATCGGCGCTTCGGATTCTTCCGACAGCGCCAGCAGGCGCCGGCAGGTCGCGTGCGCGAGTTTGTCGTCGATCTCGCCGAACACGAGCACGAAACGCGACTTGAAGGCGAGCTGTTCTTCGAGCTTGTCGACCTTGGCGTCGGCCTTTGCGGGCTTGTCTTCGGCCGCGGCGTGGATGAATGTCATGGCAATGCTCCTGTGATCGGATGAACCGTGCGATTGAGTTTAAGCCGCACCGGCCATCGATCTCTTCAGGGCATTCTCCGGCCTTGCGCCGGGAAAGGCGTCAGTGCGCCGGCCTTGCGCCGGCGCGGGCCTCAGTTTGCGCCGAGCAACTGCGACGCCGCCTTCTCGTCGGCCTCGGCGGTCTGAATCATCTTCATTTGCGCCTCGAACTGGCGCGCCGCCGCGATCATCGCGACCATCGATTCGACCGCGCTGACGTTCGAGCCTTCGAGCGCGCCGTCTTGCACGCGCGCGGTGTCGTCGGCCGTGAGGTCGCCATCCGCCCCGCGGAACAGGCCGTCGGTGCCGCGTTGCAGCGGCGCTTCGGGCGTCACGAGCTTCAACTTGCCGATCGCGGTGTTCTTGCCGTCGGTTCCCTTGGCGCTGACGGTGCCGTCGGCGCCGATGTTGACGGCCGCGTTCGGCGGCACCTGCAGCGGGCCGCCGTCGCCCATCACCGGCAGGCCGCCGCGCGTCGTCAGCGTGCCGTCGTTCGAGACCTCGAGCGAGCCACCGCGCGTGTAGGCCTCGGTGCCGTCGAGCGCCTGTACGGTCAGCCAGCTGTTGCCCTTGACGGCGACGTCGAGATCGCGGCCGGTCGCGGTGATCGCGCCGGCGCTGGCGTCGTAGCCGGTCGTAGTCTCGAGCGCATACACGCGCGTGCTCGCGCCGCTGCCCTGCACCGGCACCGCGCGAAACGCCTGCAGTTCGGCGCGAAAGCCGGGCGTCGACACGTTCGCGAGGTTGTTCGCCAGGGTGTCTTGGCGCTGCATCGTCGCCTTCGCGCCCGACATCGACAGAAAGATCATGCGGTCCATATGACTACTCCCCGCTCGACGAGTACGTCGGGCGACCCTCCAAGAGGGTCGGGCCTTGCTTGGGGCGGCCCGGCGCGGCGGCCCGTTGCGCTTCAGGTGACATCGGATCAGTGTGGCGCATCAGCGCAGATTCACGAGCGTCTGCAGCACCTGGTCCTGCGTCTTGATCGTCTGCGCGTTCGCCTGGTAGACGCGCTGCGCGACGATCATGTCGACCAGTGCGCCGGTGAGATCGGTGTTCGACTCTTCGAGCGCGCCGGCCTTCAGCGCGCCGATGTTGCCGGTGCTCGGCGTGCCGACCGTCGGATCGCCCGACGCGTAGCTGTGC
>JANXVK010000576.1 GCA_025351675.1 Rhizobacter sp. | reverse complement strand
ACGGTGCTGACAAGGCAGGCGTTCGAGAACGCGATCAAGACGCTGGCCGCGATCGGCGGTTCGACGAACGCCGTGATCCACCTCGTGGCGATGGCGCGGCGCATCGGCGTCGAGTTGTCGATCGACGACTTCGACAAGCTCGCCAGCGACCTGCCGTGCCTCCTAAACCTGCAGCCCTCAGGCAAGTACCTGATGGAGGACTTCTGCTACGCCGGTGGCCTGCCTGCGGTGATGAAGGAGATCGCGCAGCACCTGCACCTCGATCAGATCACGAGCAGCGGTCGAACCGTCGGCGAGAACATTGCCGATGCGCAGAACTACAACACCGAGGTCATCAAGACGCTCGATGCGCCGTTCAAGGAGAAGGCCGGCATCGCGATCCTGCGCGGCAACCTCGCGCCGCGCGGTGCGGTCATCAAGCCGAGCGCGGCCACGCCCGAACTGATGGTGCACATCGGCAGGGCGGTCGTGTTCGAGGACATCGAAGACTTCCACAAACGCATCGACGACGAAGACCTCGACATCGACGAGACCTGCGTGATGGTGCTGAAGAACTGCGGGCCGAAGGGCTACCCCGGCATGGCCGAGGTCGGCAACATGCCGCTGCCGCCGAAGGTGCTGCGCAAGGGCATCACCGACATGGTGCGCATCAGCGACGGGCGCATGAGCGGCACCGCCTACGGCACCGTCGTGCTGCACACCGCGCCCGAGGCCGCGGCCGGCGGGCCGCTCGCGGTCGTGAAGAACGGCGACCTGATCGAACTGAACGTGCCGGCGCGCAAGCTGCATCTGCACATCAGCGATGCCGAACTGGCGCAGCGCCTGTCGGAATGGAAAAAGCCCGCGCCGCCGCTTTCGAGCGGCTACTGGAAGCTGTACGTCGACACGGTGCTGCAGGCGGATCAGGGCGTCGATCTCGACTTTCTCGTCGGCAAGCGTGGCGCGTTCGTGCCGCGAGACAATCATTGAAGGCGCAGGCCTCAATGATTGCGGTGCAGGCTCACATGGCGAAGCCATGTGAAGGCGCATGGCGCCGGCCGTAGCCACAACCATTGACGTGCCTCGGCCGTTGATCGCGATCGACTGGGGCACCTCGTCGCTGCGCGGCGCGCGCCTTGGCGACGACGGTGCGGTGCTCGAAGAGCGCGCGTTTCCTCGCGGCATCCTGACCGTGCCCGCTGGGGAGTTCCCTGCGGTGTTCGATGAGTTGTTTGGCGATTGGATGAGTGCACCCGATGCGCTTTGCCTGATCGCCGGCATGGCTGGCAGCAAGCAGGGCTGGATCGAGGCGCCGTATTGCGCCTGCCCGGCCGGCGCGGCCGGGCTGTCGAGGCAGCTCGCATGGGTCGAAGCCGGACGGATCGCGATCGTGCCCGGCCTCAGTTGCGAACATGACGGCGTTCCCGATGTGATGCGCGGCGAAGAGACGCAGGTCTTCGGCGCATTGAACCTTCTCGGCATCGACAGCGGCACGCTCGTGCTGCCCGGCACGCACAGCAAGTGGGTGCGTGTCGAATCCGGCGGCATCCGCGATTTCTCGACCGCGATGACCGGCGAGTTCTATGCACTGCTGCGCCAGCACTCGATCCTTGCCCGTACCTTGCCGTCCGAAGACGGCGCGTTTCATGGCGACGCGTTCGACGCCGGCGTGGCGCACGCGATGCGCAGCCCCGGGCTGCTGCAGTCGGCATTCAGCGCCCGCACGCTGGCCTTGTTCGACCGGATGCCGCAGGCGCAGCAGCCGAGCTACCTGTCGGGTCTTGTGATCGGCGAGGAGCTGCGCGAGCGCGCGCTGCACGCCGACGCGCATGTGATCGTGGTCGGCGCCGCGGTGCTGACATTGCGCTACGAGCGTGCGCTCGCGGCGCTCGGCGTGCGTGCCGACACGGTGGGGGCGCAAGCGGGCTGGCGCGGCCTGCACGACATCGCACGCACAATCCGCGCATGAACCCGATCGACCGATTCGCCGAAGCCATGGCCGCGCTGCCGCTGGTCGCGATCCTGCGCGGCCTGCAGCCCGCCGAGGCACTCGCGGTCGGGCACGCGCTGGCGGGCGTTGGCTGGCGGCTGATCGAGGTGCCGCTGAACTCGCCGCAGCCGTTAAAGAGCATCGAGATGCTCGCAGCTGCGTTGCCCGGCGCGCTCGTCGGCGCCGGCACCGTGCTGACGGCGCAGCAGGTGCGCGACGTGCACGCGGCGGGCGGGCAACTGATCGTCTCGCCGAACTGCGATGCCGAGGTCGTGCGCGCCGCGGTGCAACTCGGCATGGTCTGCCTGCCCGGCGTGGCCACGGCCACCGAGGCGTTCGCTGCGCTGGCGGCCGGCGCGCACGGGCTCAAGCTGTTCCCGGCCGAGTTGATCGCGCCGGCGGTCGTCAAGGCGCTGCGCGCGGTGCTCAGCGCCGACACCGTGCTGCTGCCGGTCGGCGGCATCACGCCATCCGGCATGGCCCCGTACCGGGCGGCGGGTGCCGATGGGTTCGGGCTCGGTTCGGCGCTTTACAAGTCGGGCATGGGAGCTGCCGAGGTCGGCGCGAACGCGCGTGCGTTCATCGCTGCGTGGCGCGGCGTGCTGGCGGCCTGACGCGCGGGCGTTCACGATGAGCAAGGCCTTCACACGCGAGTCCGACGGCGCCGGCGACGACGATGATGACGACATCGCACCGCCGGTGCTGCCGGCCGGTACCAAGAACTACCTGACGCCCGCGGGCTACGCGCGACTGCGCGCCGAGTTGCTGACGCTGCTCGACGACGAGCGGCCGAAAGTCGTCGAGATCGTCTCGTGGGCCGCGAAGAACGGCGACCGCTCCGAGAACGGCGACTATCTGTACGGCAAGAAGCGCCTGCGCGAGATCGACCGGCGCATTCGCTTCCTGACCAAGCGGCTCGACATCGCCGAGATCGCCGACCCGTCGCTGCACCATGGCCGCGACCAGGTCTTCTTCGGTGCCACCGTGACCTACGTGAACCAGCGCGACGAAGAACGCACCGTCACGATCAAGGGCGTCGACGAGGTCGACAACCTGCATGGCGAGATCAGCTGGATCTCGCCGATCGCGCGGGCGTTGCTGAAAACGCGCGTCGGCGACGAGGTGCAGCTGATGACGCCGGGCGGGCTGGAGCAGATCGAGGTGATCGGGGTGCGCTACCCGGAACCCGAGGCCAAGCCGGACTAGGGTTTGACGCGCGCGACGCGCAGCACTGCCGGTGAGCGCTTCAGGGTGCGCATCACGTCGGCCAGATGCAGCCGGTCGCGCACGCTGAGCAACAGCTGCAGCTCGGTGGTTTCGGCGGCCGGATCGTTGCCCATGTCGATGTGCGTGATGTCGGCCTCGGCCTCGCTCACCGCCTGAGCCACCTGCGCGAGCACGCCCTTGCCGTTGTGGACGAGCAGGGTCACGGCGGTCTCGAATGCGCGCGTCGGCTGCTCGGCCCAGTCGACGCCCATCCAGTGCTCGCTGTCGCGCTCGAACAGACGCTTGCCGACGCTGCATTCGACCGTGTGCACCATCAACCCTTCGCCGCGGCCGAGGTAGCCGACGATCGCGTCGCCGGGGATCGGCCGGCAGCACGGCGCGAGCTGCACCGAAGCGCCTTCGCTGCCGTCGATCAGCACCAGGCCTTGCGAGGGCGCGTCGTCGTCGGCGTAGCGGCCCATCGTCAGTGTCAGCGCATCGGGCTTGATGCCGTGCTCGGCCATCAGGCGGGTGAATCGCTTCGCGACGATGGTCGCGATCTTGCGGCCCAGGCCGATGTCGGTGAACAAGTCGTCGCGGGTTTTGTTGCCGCTCCAGCGGGTGAGCTGCTGCCAGAGCGTGGCGTCGGCCGGCTCTTCCGCGGGTGGGCCGGGCAGGTGCAGACCTTCGGCACGCATCGCCTGCGCCAGCATCTTCTCGCCGAGGTCTTGCGACTCTTCCTGCTCCATGTTCTTCAGGTAATGGCGGATCTTCGAGCGCGCCCGGCCGGTGCGCACGAAGTTCAACCACGCCGGATTCGGCCGCGCGCCGGCGGTGCTGACGATCTCGACCACATCGCCGCTGCGCAGCTCGGTGCGCAGCGCGACCGGCTCGCCGTTGACCTTGGCCGCGACCGTGTGGTCGCCCACGTCGGTGTGGATCGCATACGCGAAGTCGACCGGCGTCGCGCCGCGCGGCAGTGCGAGGATCTTCGACTTCGGCGTGAACACGTAGACCGCGTCGGGGAACAGGTCGATCTTGACGTGTTCGAGGAACTCATTCGCGTCGTGGGTGTCGTCCTGGATGTCGATCAGCGACTGCAGCCACATCGCGCCGAGTCGCTGCGCTTCCTGCACCTGCGCGCCGCCGCTCTTGTACAGCCAGTGCGCGGCGATGCCCTTTTCGGCCACCGCGTGCATCTGCTCGGTGCGAATCTGGAACTCGACCGCCGTGCCCAGCGGGCTCACCAGTGTGGTGTGCAGCGACTGGTAGCCGTTGGCCTTCGGGATCGCGATGTAGTCCTTGAAGCGGCCGGGGAGTGGTTTGAAGAGTTGATGGAGCACGCCGAGCGCCATGTAGCACTCCATCAGCGTGCCGACGACGATGCGGAAGCCGAAGATGTCGTTGACCTGCGCGAAGGTCAGGTGCTTCTCGCGCATCTTGTTGTAGATCGAGAACAGCGTCTTCTCGCGGCCGAACACCTGCACGTTCAGCGTGTGCTGCACAAACGCCTTGTCGACATCGTGCTGAATGCGCTCGACGATGTCGCGCCGGTAGCCGCGTGCCTTCTGCACCGCTTTCGAGAGCGCGGCTTGGCGCCACGGTCGGAGGTGCTGGAACGACAGCTCCTGCAGTTCGCGATACGTCTGGTTCAGGCCGAGCCGGTGCGCGATCGGCGCGTAGATGTCGAGCGTCTCGCCGGCGATGCGGGTGCGCTTGGCCTGCGCCACCGCATCCATCGTGCGCATGTTGTGCAGGCGGTCGGCGAGCTTGATCAGGATCACGCGCACGTCGCGTGCCATTGCCAGCAGCATCTTTCGGAACGACTCGGCCTGCGACTCTTCGCGGGTCGAGAACTGGAGTTTGTCGAGCTTGGTCAGGCCGTCGACCAGATCGGCCACCGGCGCGCCGAAGCGTTCGATCAGCTCGATCTTGGTCACGCCGCAATCTTCCATCGCGTCGTGCATCAGCGCGGCCATGATGGCCTGCGAGTCGAGCCGCCATTCGGCACACAGGCCGGCCACCGCGATCGGGTGCGTGATGTAGGGCTCGCCGCTGGCGCGGAACTGGCCGAGGTGGGCTTCGTCGGCGAAGCGATAGGCTTCGCGGACTTTTCTGATGTCGGCGGCGTCGAGGTAGTCGAGCTTGTGGGTGAGGGCGGCGAACGATGCGGCAGCGGCGTCTGTGACGGCCGGCGGCGGCTTCGCCGAAGGCGTGCGCTTGCCTGCCGCAGGCGGGGCTGCCGGTTCTCGCAGGGCGTTGGGGGCGCGGGCGCTCATGTCCCGAATCTAACGTGGATTGAACGCGCTCGTCGCCGAGGGGCTACCCCGGTTGTCGAAGCAGACTCGGCCAGCGGCGCGCCGCCAAAGGCCACGCACGGGGCCGCTTGTGGCCCTCGGCGGCCGAGGACCCGCTCGGCGGGTGGTGGCGCATGTCGCCACCGGGTGCTCAATTCAGACGGGAACCTTGCGCAGCATCTCGATGCCGATTTCGCCAGCGGCAATTTCGCGCAGCGCGGTCACGCCGGGCTTGTTCTTGGTCTCGATCTTCGGCGCGTGACCCTGGCTCAGCATGCGCGCGCGGTAGGTCGCGGCGAGCACGAGCTGAAAACGGTTCGGGATGCGGGCGAGGCAGTCTTCGACGGTGATGCGGGCCATGATTTCTTTCGGGGTTCAGCTGTCGTGTTCAGCTGTCGTGTTCAGCATAGTCAGCTCAGGTCGAGCGCCGCAAAGACAGCAGGCTTGCTTCTTCGAAGTGCAGCGTACTTGAGCCGCTGCGAATGAACGATCGCCTTCAGATCGAAGAGCGCTGTTTCAAACAAGGCGTTGATTATAACGAAGTCGAAGTTTCGAGCCTTCGAGACTTCGACGCGGGCGTTGGCCATGCGCTGCACGATCACCACCGGATCGTCCTCGCCGCGCCGCTCGAGCCGCA
>JANXVK010000574.1 GCA_025351675.1 Rhizobacter sp. | reverse complement strand
GTTGAGGATCTGCGTGATCTGCCAGCCCTTTTCCTTGGCTGCGGCCAGACACTTCTGGTGATCCAGCGGATCGATCGCGAGCGCCTCGCCGCTCTCGGGGCAGACGATCAGGTAGTTGTAGTTGCGCCAGGCGTTGCCGGTCCAGATGCGCTCGACGATCATGCGTGCTCCAAGTATGAAATTCGACCGCGGGCGATCATGCGAACGATGCGTGGTTCACGCCGTTTCACACCAAGCCGTCGAACGGCAGCACGTCGACCAGCTCGCCTGCCGCCACGTTGCCCTGCGCGTGGTGCAGCACGACCAGGCCGTTCGCCTCGCTCATGCTGCGCAGGATGCCCGAGCCCTGCGCGCCGGTGATGCGCACCTCGAAGCCGGCGCCGTCGGCCGCGCGCGTGACGATGCCGCGCTGGTACTCGGTGCGGCCGGGTTTCTTGCGCATCGGCAGGGTGCTCGCGGCACGCAGCAGCGGCATCGGTTGCGCCGCGGCGCCGCTCATCGCGAGCAGCGCGTCGCGCACCAGCGCGTAAAAGGTCACCATCACCGCGACCGGATTGCCGGGCAGGCCGAACAGGATCGCGCTGTGGCCATCGGCGCTCTTGCCAGTTGAAATGCGGCCGATCGCCATCGGCCGGCCCGGCCGCATCGCGATGCGCCAGAACAGCACCTCGCCGAGTTTCGCCATCACCATCTTCGTGTGGTCGGCCTCGCCGACACTGACGCCGCCCGACGTGATCACCGCATCGGCATCGCGCGCGGCGGCGCGGAAGGTGGCTTCGAGCGCGGCGGGGTCGTCGCGCACGACGCCGAGGTCGATGATCTCGACGCCGAGCCGCGCCAGCATGCCCCACAGCGTGTAGCGGTTGCTGTCGTAGACGCAGCCGGCGGGCAGGTCTTCGCCGATCGAGCGCAACTCGTCGCCGGTCGAGAAGAACGCGACGCGCAGGCGGCGGAACACCGGCACCTCGGCCTGGCCGAGCGACGCGAGCATGCCGAGATCGGCCGGGCGCAACACGCGCCCGGCGACGAGCGCGGCGTCGCCCTGCGCGAGGTCTTCACCTTTCAGGCGGCGGTTGTCGCCGGTGCGCACGATGCCGGTGGGAATCGTGACGCGATTGCCGTCGACGCTGACGAACTCCTGCGGCACGACCGTGTCGAGCTCGGCCGGCATCACCGCGCCCGTCATGATGTGCACGCACTGGCCTCGCGCGGCGCTGACCAGATCGGCTTGGCCCGCGAAGCCGCTGCCGGCGACCATCAACACCGTGTCGGCATCGACGGCCAGATCGCTGCCGCGTAACGCGTAGCCGTCCATCGCCGAGTTGTCATGCGCCGGCACGTTGAAAGTCGAGACGATGTCGCGCGCGAGCACGCGGCCCAATGCCGAACGCAGCGCGAGCATTTCGACGGCTTGTACCTTCGGCACCAGCCGCGCGATGAACTCCTGCGCCTGCGCGACCGGCAGCGAGGTCGGGTCGTAGCCGTTCACGCAGGAGGCGATCTCCTGCAGTGATTGAGGCAGTTCGCGTGAGGCGTCGAGATCAGCCATGTTGTTGCAACGCCTTCAACTCATCCGGCGTGTTCGCGTTGGTGAATGCTTGCGCGTCGTCGAACGGCACCTCGACACAGCGCAGCCCTGCCGTCCACTTGTCGATCTTGCGTTGCCCGCTCTGCGTGAAGCGCACCAGACTTTCAAGCACCTCGCTCTTCATCAGGCAGAACACCGGCTGGACCTGCAATGCGCCGTCTTGCAGCGTCGCCGCCATCGCCACCTCGGCATCGGCCGCCTCAATCGCCTGCGCGAGCCGCGCGACCAAGTCGGTCGGGAACAGCGGCGAATCGCAGGGCACGGTGACGAGATACCGCGTTTCGCAACGCTCCAGCCCGGTCAGGAAGCCCGCGAGCGGCCCGGCGTAATCACTGAGCGTGTCGGGCCACACCGGCACGCCCATCGATTCGTACGCGCCGAGATTACGGTTCGCGTTGATCATGATCTCGCCAACTTGCGGCGAGAGGCGCATCAGCGCGTGCATCGCGAGCGGCACGCCGTGGTGGTTCTGCAGGCCCTTGTCGACCCCGCCCATGCGGCTGCCGCGCCCGCCGGCCAGGATCAGGCCGGTGATGTCTTTTGTGTCGATCATGCAGCGAGTGTATTTCGACCCGCATGACCCTCCTGCTTCACCCCTCGCAATCAGTTCTTCGCCGCGTTCGGGAAGAACAGCTGTTCGCCGCCGATCCTGTAGGCCGCGATCGTTGCCTGGCCCTCGGCCGAGACGACCCAATCGGAGAACGCCTGCGCCAGCGCGGTCTTCGTCTGCGGGTGCTTGGCCGGGTTCACGACGATCACGCCGTACTGGTTGAACAAGCGCTTGTCCCCTTCGACCAGCACGCCCAGGTTGGCGCGGTTCTTGAACGACAGCCAGGTGCCGCGGTCGGCGAGCACGTACGCATCGGTGCTCGATGCGATGTTCAGCGCCGGGCCCATGCCGCAGCCGCAGGCGCGGTAGTCGAACGGCTTGCCGGCGATCTTGACGGCCGGGTCGTCGATGCCGGCGCTCTTCCAGTAGCGCAGCTCGGCGGCGTGCGTGCCGCTCTTGTCGGCGCGCGAGACGAAGGCGGCGTTCGATGC
>JANXVK010000570.1 GCA_025351675.1 Rhizobacter sp. | reverse complement strand
GCGGCCTCGGTCTGGCGCCTGGCTTCGCCGGGGAAAAAGTCGATGTCGGCCAGCACGGCGACCGCCTTGCGCAGCTTGCGCGCCTGCTTCTGCGTGTCGAGTGCGGTGTCGGCATTCAGGGCGCCGCGCGCCTGGACGATCTCGGCGAGCAGCGCAGCGTAGTCGTCGCTGCGGTCGAACAGCACGGCATAGGCCGCGCCCTCTTCGGCTTCGACCTTCAGCAGGTGCGCCGAGCCGCCCGAGGCCTGCACGTCGGCCGCCACGCCGTACAACAGGGTTCGGCAGTCGTCGCGCAGCGGCAGCAGGTAGACGCCGTCGCGCAGCACCGCCGCGCCCGAGGCCTTGAGCGCGCGCCAGGCCCGCATGCGTGTGGTGGCGTTCTCGGTCGGCAGCGACAGGATCAGGGTCAGCCACAAATTCATGTAGCTGAGTCTACTTTATTGTTTGATACTCTACAAACTTCTGATGGGGCTCTCTCTGTATCCCCGGTGCTCACGGGCTCAGCCGAACGGCCCCTTGACGCAGAACCCGCCGCCTTGGTACCGCGCCACCGGATCGGTCGGGTCGATGCGCGGCTGGCGTGCTTCGAGCGCGGCGCGGAACGGCTCCGAGCTGTCTTGCGGGCGGTAGCCGATGTGTTTCGCGGGCGTGTTGTCCCACCAGCTCGTGGTGTTGTCGCTCATGCCGTAGATCACGCTGTGGCCGACCACCGGCGAGGTCAGGCTGGCGACGACGAGCCGCTCCAGATCGTCGAAGCTCATCCAGGTGGCGAGCATGCGGCGGTCGACCGGCGTGGGGAACGACGAGCCGATGCGCAGGCTCACCGTCTCGATGCCGTAACGGTCGAAATAGAACTGCGCCATGTTCTCGCCGAAAGCCTTGCTGAGGCCGTAGTAGCCATCGGGGCGCATCGGCATCGTCGCGTCGACGACCTCGTCTTGCCTGTAGAAGCCGGTGACATGGTTCGAGCTCGCGAACACGATGCGGCGCACCTTGTGCTTGCGCGCCGCCTCGTACAGGTTCCAGACGCCGACAATGTTGGCCTGCAGGATCGGCTCGAACGGCCCCTCGACCGAGACGCCGCCGAGGTGCACGACCGCGTCGACGCCGTCGAGCAGCGCGAGCACCGCGTCGGCTTGTTCGAGCGGCGCCGGCATCAACTCTTCGCCGGCGGCGGCAGCCCCCAGATCGGCGATGTCGCTGAGTCGCAGCACGCCACAATGCGCCTTCAGCCGCAGGCGCAACTCACGGCCGAGACCACCGGCGGCGCCGGTCAGCAGCAGGCAACGGAACATCGGAGCGGGTGCGGCAGCGTCGGTCATGGGCGGCGGTCTCGGGCTTGCGAGCAGGTGAGGTTTCAAGGGTTGCGACGGATTGTTTTTGCGGCAGACTGGCCCGATTCTTTTGAAACAAAGTCGTCAGTTATCGTACAACTAAGCCATGAGCCTCAGTCTTGTCCACCGTCACTCACCTGTCAATGGCGGCCCGTCGGGGTTTGTACTGAAGCGATGAATTCGATCACCCCGTTGCGCCGCGCCCGCACGCTGGCTCATGAGCTGGTCGAATCGCTCGGCGACCGCATCCGCGACGGCCGCCTGGCGCCCGGCGACAAGCTGCCGACCGAAGCTGCCTTCATGGGCGAGTTCGGCGTCAGCCGCACCGTCGTGCGCGAGGCGATCTCGAAACTGCAAGCCTCCGGGCTGGTCGAGACGCGCCACGGCGTCGGCACCTTCGTCGTCGGCATGGGCGATGCGTCGGCGTTCCGGATCGCGCCCGAGCAGCTCGCGACCTTGCGTGACGTGGTCGCGATGCTCGAGCTGCGCATCGGCGTCGAGACCGAAGCCGCCGGCCTCGCCGCCCAGCGGAGAACGGCCCAAAACCTGGTCGTGATGCGCGACGCGCTGGACGCGTTCACGCAGGCGGTCGAGGCCGGGCGCGACGCGGTCGCGGCCGACTTTCAGTTCCACCACGAGATCACCCGCGCGACGCAGAACCCGCACTTCGCGAACCTGATGGCGACGCTGGGCACGATGATCATCCCGCGCGCCCGGCTCGACCCCTCACGCCCGCCCGACGAGGCGCGGCTGGCGTACCTGCGGCGCGTCAATGCCGAGCACGCGAGCATCCTTGATGCGATCGAGAACCAGGACGTGGAAGGTGCGCGCGCGGCCATGCGCACGCACCTCGCAAACAGCCGCGAGCGCCGCCGCCGTGCCGCGGCGCTCGGCGAAGAAAGCCCCTGATCCGAGCGTTCCCGGCTTGTGTCGATGTGGGTCGTCGCTTAAGATTGTTGTACGACAACGTACAACTTGGAGGCCTCACGTGACGACCGCGACCACTTCCTTTGCCCGTACCGCCGCCCTGCTGCTGGGCGCCGCGCTGCTCGCCGCCCCGGCCGCGTTCGCGGCTTGGCCCGAGAA
>JANXVK010000548.1 GCA_025351675.1 Rhizobacter sp. | reverse complement strand
CGCGGCTCGGCGATGCGGCCCGATGCACTCATGGTGCTGGAGAACACAAACGCATTGACGCGCGGCAAGCCAGCCAACAGCCACGCCATGTAAGGCGTGAGCGGGATTACGCGGGTTGCCTCTACCTTGTCGGCGATGGTGAGTTTGTGCCACCGAAAATCGACGTTCGCCCACGTCAGCCCGGCCAGTTCTTCGCGGCGGGCGCCGGTCAGCACCAGCCCCTGAAGGTACGCGGCTGCGGTGCGGGTTCTAAGCTTGTCGGTGCCTGCGAACCATGCGGGCAACTGGTCAATCTCCAGCGCGTCGCGGCGCTTGTTCACGCCGGGCAGCACGTCGCCCAATTCGCTGGCGCGGGCGGCGGTCTTGTTCACCAGTGTGCGCAGGTCTTTCTTCGTGGCGCACCAGCCAAGGAATCCGGAAAACATTGCCACGGCGCGGGCGGCCTGAATCGGTGCGGTCTTGGCTTCGCGTGCATACCAGTCGCGGATTACGTCTTGGTCAATCGAGCCAAGGGCCATCGGCATCAACGCGGCAAGGTGTCCCGGCTTCGTCTTGCCCTCGCCTCGCTTCTTGGGTTCGCCACCCATCGACGCGGCGCGGTTCAGGTCGGACACATAGCGCGGCTTCCATGCGGTGCGGCGCTTGGGCTTGCCTTCGGCCATGTAGCGCGGCCAGACTTCGGCGACGGTCAGCGCATGGCCTGCGGCGGCGACTTCCTTCGCGGCTTTGTCGGCCAGCCTCTCGCGCTCCAGCTCGCGCGGGTCGGTGCCGTTGTCCACCAGCATCTTGAGCCCCTGCGCCTCCACGCGGGCCTTTGTAATCGGCCAGTCGGCCACCGTGCCAATGTTGATACGGACGGTCGCCCCTGCCAATCGACTCTCAAACACGAACGTCTTTCGCCCGGTCGGTGTCGCTCGAAGCGCCAGGGTCGGGGTTTCGGTGTCCCAAAGAAACGCCTGCGATTTACCGGATGTGCAGGCGAAGTCGGCCACACGGCCAGCGGTCAGGCGAACCCGGTTTTTCTGTTCCTTCATAGCACCCCTCGAAATCTGTAGGCAATCTGTAGGCAAATCTGCCGCAAACGTCCATATATCAATCAACAGAGCCTGAAGAGTAAATCCGCTTAACTCGTTGATTTACATAGATAACGCAGGGAGTGTATCAACGCCGCCGAATGCGGGCAAACGCTATTTATTGTGCATTCGTAATGCGAAGGTCGGGAGTTCGACTCTTCTCGCCGGCACCAATCTCCAAAAGGCCACCCTTCGCGGGTGGCCTTTTGTTTTCCGGTCGGCGCGGAGGCGGCTGCGTCAGTCGCGGTCGTGGCCCTTGCCGTTTCCGTGGCCGCGATCGTCGTGCTTGCCGCGCTTGTCGTCCTTGTCGTCCTTGTCCCAGCCGCGATGCTTGCCGCGGTTCCAGCCCGGGTGGTCACGCTCGTAGCGTTCGCGCACCCACTGGTCGCGCACGAAATAGACCGGCTGGCCGCAGGCGTCGTAGCGACCGCAGTATTGCCGCCAGTTACGCTGGTGCGTCGGCGGCACGTACAGGTACACCGGGTCACGCTGCACTGCGACACGCGGCCGGCTGATCCAGACAGGTTGCGGCAGGATCAGCGCCGGGCGCGGCACGTCGCCGATGTCGATGCGGCCGTAGACGCCCGGCTGGTTGATGCCGATCGAAACGCCCACGCTCGTTTGCGCGGCGGCCGAGCCGACGGCCCCTGCCGCCAGCATGATTGCAATGATCTTGTTCATGGTTTCTCTCCAAGAGTGAGTCGTGATTGCAGAATGCGCCGACTGGATGCTGCGCAGACAGCGTTTGTGCAACTGTTCGTGGCTTGCGCGTTCCAGCGTGCGTCAAGGTGTGCATCCTGCCGCCATTTCCAAGCCTCTCGCGTTGCGCGGCGGCAAAACAAGACAACTCCTACACGGTGCCGGTGCCGGTGCTCACCACAAGACAGGCGGATCGCTGTGTAATCACTTCGTCGATGAAGTTCGGCGAGCCCTGGGGAGGGTAATCATGTCAGTCCTCGGTGATGTGTTCGGCGGCCTCAAATCGATGAGCCAAGTCCAGCTGTTGCTGGGCTTCATGGCCTGCATCGGCTACGCGTTCGCGCAGGGCAGCCTGCTGCCGTTGCGCGGGCGGCGCGTCGCGTGGGTGGCGGCGGCGCTGTCGGCCGCAGGCTTCGCGTTCGTGAGCGCCAATTGGACCCATGCCACGATGCTGCTGGGCTTCGCGGTCGCCGGCATGGGCAGCTTCGTTGCCTTGGTCTGGCTCACCAGCCGCGCCATCGGCTTCGGCCGGGCCACAGTCAGCGACGATTCGGCGCCCGCCGAAAGCGCGTTTGACGTCACCGCTGCAGCCACCCATCCGCGCGCGCCAGCGAACCCATCCATTCGCTCTGAACCCGGCCCGGGCAAACCCGGGCGACGCAGTTTCGATCGAACGGTCGGATAAACTTGCTGGCCGCATGCGCAGCGGGCCGAGACCTGTGCGCATCGTGGCAAAGGGCCGCGCGTCCGCGCGCCGCCCACGCTCCGCCCCGATCCCGTGACCAAAACCGACACCGTCTGGAGACACGCATGACCGCATCCGCCATGTTCCGCACCCGCGCCCTGATCACCGCCCTGCTCGCGGCCGGCGCCATGAGTTCTGCGATCGCCGCCGACATCAAAATCGGCGCCGCCGAAGCGCTGTCGGGCCCGGCCGGCCAGTACGGCCAGTCGATCAAGAACGGCTTCCAACTCGCCGTCGACGAACTCAACGCCGCCGGTGGCGTGAAGGGCAACAAGATCGCCATTCAGTTCGAAGACGAAGCCGGCAAGAAAGAGCAGGCGATCGACGTCTTCAAGAAGTTGATCTTCCAGGACAAGGTGCTGATGGTGTTCGGCCCGACCTTGTCGAACTCGGCGCAGGCTGCCGACCCGATCGCGCAAGCTGCGAAGGTCGTCGCGTTCGGCACCTCGAACACCGCCGAAGGCATCACCTCGATCGGCGACTACGTGTTCCGCAACTCGGTGACCGAAGCCGACGTGCTGCCCGAGACGCTGCGCGTCGCGATCAAGCACACCAACATCAAGAAGGTCGCGGTGCTGTACGGCAACGACGACGTGTTCACGAAGAGCGGCTACGATGCCTTCAAGAAGGCGCTCGAGAATCTGAAGGTGCCGGTCACGACGACCGAAACGTTTGCCAAGGGCGATGTCGACTTCAAGGCCCAGCTGACGAAGATCAAGGCCAGCGGCGCCGACGCGATCGTGCTGTCGGCGCTGATCGCCGAGGGCGCGCCGATCATGGTGCAGGCGCGCCAACTCGGCATCGACCTGCCGGTGATCGGCGGCAACGGCATGAACTCGGTCAAGATCTTTGAGCTGGCCAAGGAGAAGAGCGACAACCTGTGGGTCGGCAGCCCGTGGGCGCTGGGCAACCAGACCAAGGAGAACCAGCACTTCGTCGTCGCCTACACGCAGAAGTACAAATCGGCGCCGGACCAGTTCGGCGCGCAGGCCTACGACGCAATGAACATCGTCGCGGCGGCACTCGGCAAGATCAAGCTGACCGGCAACCTCGAAGCCGACCGCAAGGCACTGCGCGACGCGTTGCCTGCCGTCACCCACACCGGCGCGACCGGCGCGTTCAAGTTCCGCCAGACGATGGGCAAGGACGGCAAGCCGGCCGGCTACGACGCGCAACAAGCCGCGATCGTCAGCGTCACCAAGGGTGGCAAGTACAGCATCGAGAAGTAAGAAGACAAGCGCGCGATGCTTGAGCAGCAACTCGTCAACGCCCTCTCGCTGGGGTGCGTCTACGCGCTGTTCGCGCTCGGGTTCACGCTGGTGTTCGGCGTGCTGGGCGTGATCAATCTGTCGCATGGCGCGATCTTCATGATCGGCGCGTATGCGGCGCTGCAGGTGGTCACGAAACTCGCGTTCCCGCTCTGGGCCTCGCTGGTCGCGGCCTTCTTCGTCGCCGGCGCATTCGGTCTCGCGATCGACTATCTGGTGCTCAAACCGCTGCGCCAGCGCAACGCGCCGCACCTGATCCCGATGATCGCAACGATCGGCCTGGCGATCTTCTTCAACAACGCCGCGCAAGGCATCTTCGGTGCCGAGAACCAGCGCTTCCCGAGCGATCTGGTGCCCGATCAGCAGTTGCACTTCTGGGGCGTGCAGATCAGCGTGCTCGAGGTCGCGATCATCGTGCTGTCGTTCGCGCTGATGGCCGGGCTGCTGCTGGTGATGCGCAAGACGCAACTCGGCCGCGCGCTGCGCGCGATCGCCGAGTCGCCGAAGGCGGCGATGCTGCTCGGCATCAACGTCGAAGGTCTGTTCTACCTGACCTCGTTCACGGCCGCCGCGCTCGGCGGCGTGAGCGGTGTGCTGATCGCGCTGTACTCGAACGCGGTGTTCCCGCTGATGGGCCAGCCGATGCTGCACAAGGGCATCGCGGTGATCATCCTCGGTGGCATGGGCGACATTCGCGGCGCGCTGATCGGTGGCCTGTTCCTCGGCTTCGCCGAAGTGATGTCGGTCGCCTACATCGGCTCGACCATGCGCGACGCGGTCGCGTTCGGTTTGCTGTTCATCGTGCTGCTGCTGCGCCCGCAAGGCATGTTCGGCAAGGTCCTCGAACGGAAAGCCTGACAACGCATG
>JANXVK010000489.1 GCA_025351675.1 Rhizobacter sp. | reverse complement strand
TCGGTTTCCATCACGCCGGTGGTGGGCGTGTCTTGAACGATGACGAAGCCACGCTCCTTCCAGAACGCCTGCAGCTGGGGCCAGAGCTGCTCGGGCGTCAGGCTGGTGCGCAGCCAGCGCTCGTTGCCCAGGCGCTCGACGCGCATGTCGGCCACGGCCTGGGCCGCGATCGGCGTGGTGGGCGTGACCGTGGCGACGGTGGCGGGCGTATTGGCCTGGAAGGCGGCAGCGCTGACCGCGCCGCCCTGCGTCTGCTGGTAGCGCGAATCGCGCGTCAGCTGGGTCAGGTCGGGCGGCACTTCGAGGCCGGTCGTCTTGCCGCCGCTGCTGACGGTGCGGTAGTCGATCTTGTCGCCCGACATCAGGCCCTCGATGGTCGAGCAACCGGCCAGGGAGGCTGTCACGATGGCGCTTGTCACGGCCAGCGCAGAAAGAGAGAAGGAACGGGTCACGGGGTGCATCTCCAAGGGGCGGGGCGGACAGCGCGAGCGTGCGCAAGGCCCAGCAGTGAGCGAAGTCGTTGAGTGGAACGCCGGATCGGCTGGTGCAGCAGGCTCACAGCAGGCCGGACTCGCGCAGCGCCTGGCCGACGAGTTGCCGGCCGGCTTCGGTGAGCGGCGTGATCGGCAGGCGCAAGGCCGCGCCGCACAGGCCGAGCTGGCTCATCGCCCACTTGGTCGGTGCGGGGCTCGATTCGCAGAACAGGTGCTTGTGCAGCGGCAGCAGCTTCAGGTGGATCGCGGTCGCTTCGCGCACCTTGCCTTCGAGCGCGGCGATGCAGAGCTCGTGCATCGCGCGCGGCGCGACGTTGGCGGTGACACTGACATTGCCGTGACCACCGAGCAGCATCAGCGCGATCGCGGTGCCGTCGTCACCCGAGTAGATCGAGAATCCCTTCGGCGCCTCCTTGATCAGCCACGCCGCGCGGTCGATCTCGCCGCTCGCCTCCTTGATGCCGACGATGCCGGGCACATTCGCGAGGCGGATCGTGGTCTCGACCTGCATGTCTGCGACCGTGCGGCCGGGCACGTTGTACAGCACCATCGGAATGTCGACGGCTTCGGCGATCGCCTTGAAGTGGCGGTAGATGCCTTCCTGCGACGGCTTGTTGTAGTACGGCACGACCGACAGCGAACAGTCGGCACCGACCTGTTTCGCGAAGCGCGAGAGCTCGATCGCCTCGGCGGTGGAATTGCCGCCGGTGCCGGCCATGATCGGCACGCGGCCGGCCGCATGCTCGACCGAGACGCGGATGATCTCGCAGTGCTCCTCGACCGACACGGTCGGCGATTCGCCCGTCGTGCCGACGACCGCGATGCAGTCAGTGCCTTCGGCAACGTGCCAGTCGATCAGCTTCCGAAGCGCCGGGTAGTCGACGCTGCCGTCTTCCTGCATCGGCGTGACGAGCGCGACGATGCTGCCAACAATGGGTTTCATGCGGATTCCTCTGAATCCAAAGATTTTACCTGCGCGGGCGAGGTCTCCGGAACCAGCCCGAAGCGGCGCGGTCCGGGGGTTTGCGAGGGGCTTTCGCGCACCGCAACGATTCTTTGCACGAAGCGCTCCGGCGATGCCTCAAAGCCGTCTTCGAAGGCCACGGTGCGCAGGCCGGCGCTGGCCCGCAGAAGCTCACTCGGCTGCAGCAGGAACTTCGGGTTCGAGGGCTTGCCGACGGTCTCGTTGCCGGCCGCGAAGGTCTCGTAAATCAGCAGGCCCCCCGGTGCGACGCTGGTGACCACCTCGGGCAAGCGCTCGCGCCAGAGATAGTTGGTGACGATCACCGCGTCGAAGTGGCGCCCCGTGAACGGCCACGGGCCGGCTTCGATGTCGGCCACGATGATCTCGGCAATACCGGCCAGCGGCGCGACGGCTGCGGCATCGCGATCGACAGCGGTGACCCGGAAGCCGCGCTGCGCGAACCAGCGTACATGCCGACCGCTGCCGCAAGCCACGTCGAGCACGCTCGCGCCGGGCGCCACGAGGTGCGACCAGCGTTGGACCCAAGCCGAGGCGTCTTGGCCGCCGTGCGCGCCGACCACGTCAGGCGCTCGCTGCGTCGATCGTGCGGATCGCGTCGGCGTCGAGCCTCAGCCGTGCTGCGGCGACCAGCCCTTCGAGCTGGGCCCGCGAGGTCGCGCTCGCGATCGGCGCCGTGATGCCCGGCCGCGCGATCTGCCACGCGAGCGCCACCTGCGCCGGCGTCGCGTTCAGACGCTGCGCGACCGCATCGAGCGCGTCGAGCACGCGCAGGCCTTTGGGTGTCAGGTATTTTTTGACGCCTTGGCCACGCGCACTTTTGCCCAGATCGGCTTCGCTGCGGTATTTACCACTCAGGAAGCCGCTCGCGAGCGCGTAGAAGTTGATCACGCCGATGCCGTTGTCGATGCAAACCTTCTCGAGCTCGGCCTCGAACGCCGGCCGCTCGACCAGGTTGTAGAGCGGCTGCAGGCTCTCGTAGCGTGGCAGGCCCAGCTTCGCGCTGACGGCCAGCGCTTCCGACAGCCGCGGCGCGGTGAAGTTCGATGCGCCAATCGCGCGCACCTTGCCGGCCTTGATCAGGTCGGCGAACGCGCCCATCGTGTCGGCGAGTGGCGTGTTCGCGTCGTCGTCGTGCGACTGGTAGAGATCGATCACGTCGGTCTGCAGCCGCTTCAGTGAGGCCTCGACCGCGCTGCGAATGTACGCAGGCGCGAGGCCGACCAAGCCGTCGCCCATCGGCTTGCCGAGCTTGGTCGCGAGCACGATCCGGTCGCGCTTGCCGGTCTGCCTGAGCCACTTGCCGATGATGGTTTCAGATTCGCCGCCAGTGTGGCCGGGCACCCAGCGCGAGTACATGTCGGCGGTGTCGACGAAGTTCATGCCGGCGTCGACCCAAGCGTCGAGCAGGCTGAACGAGGTGGCTTCATCGGCCGTCCAGCCGAAGACGTTGCCGCCGAAGCAAATCGGCGACACCTGCAGGCCGGAGCGGCCCAGTTCGCGGCAGTTCATGGGCGTGTTCATGGTCCGATCCTGTGTGTCCATACAGCTCGATTCTTGCAGGCTCCTAGAATCCGCGCCCATGGCAACCAAGCAACACGTTTCTTCCAACAGCACTTACGGCGAGGCCTCGATCCGGGTTCTCAAGGGTCTGGAGCCCGTCAAACAACGGCCGGGCATGTACACCCGCACCGACAACCCGCTGCACATCATCCAGGAAGTGATCGACAACGCGGCCGACGAGGCGCTCGCCGATCATGGCAAGCGCATCGACGTGATTCTGCACACCGACGGCTCGATCAGCGTCGAGGACGACGGCCGCGGGATCCCGTTCGGCCTGCACCCGGAGGAGCAGATGCCGGTCGTCGAGATCGTGTTCACCCGGTTGCACGCTGGCGGCAAGTTCGACAAGGCCGCGGGCGGGGCGTACAGCTTCTCGGGCGGGCTGCACGGTGTGGGCGTCAGCGTGACG
>JANXVK010000486.1 GCA_025351675.1 Rhizobacter sp. | reverse complement strand
CGAACCAGTTGACCGAACTCCACACGTCGGTGAGCGAGGCAACCACCGGCACGTCGTCATCGGGCGCGAAGACCTTCAGGCGCACGCGCCAGTTCTTCGAGACCGACAGCAGGTGCGAGACGACGCAGAAGCGCGGCCCTTCCCAGGCCCGGTCCTTGTAGCTCGAATAGTCGACGCCACAGAGGTCGACGTTCTGCTCGAACTTCAGGTCGGCATGGTCGCGCAGCAACAGCGCGGATTCGATGTAGTTGGCGGCCGAGACGGTCACGGTGAGTTCGCCGCGATCACGAACGAGCTTCTTCAGGCGGTCGCCGAGCACAGCCGTCAGCGCGGCTTCGAGGACGTCGATCTTCATGCGCGCGCGATCGTCGTCTCGCGGCGAATTTTCGCCTGCAGTTGCAGGATGCCGTAGAGCAGCGCCTCGGCCGTCGGCGGGCAGCCGGGCACGTAGACGTCGACCGGCACGATGCGATCGCAGCCGCGCACGACCGAGTAGCTGTAGTGGTAGTAGCCGCCGCCATTTGCGCACGAGCCCATGCTGAGCACCCAGCGCGGCTCGGCCATCTGGTCGTAGACCTTGCGCAGCGCCGGCGCCATCTTGTTGCACAGCGTGCCGGCGACGATCATCAGATCGCTCTGCCGCGGGCTGGGCCGAAACAGCATGCCGAAACGGTCGATGTCGTAGCGGGCTGCACCCGCGTGCATCATCTCGACCGCGCAGCACGCGAGGCCGAAGGTCATCGGCCACAGCGAGCCGGTCTTCGACCAGTTGATCAGGGTGTCGACACTGGTGGTGACGAAACCTTCCTTCAGTACGCCTTCAATTCCCATGATCAAAATCCAATGCGTGAGACGCCAACGGGCCGAGCGCCGGGCCGCCCCGATGGGCCACGACATGGCCTACTTCGTGGCCCATGCGGCCCGTATACCCTCGGGGGATCAGCCGACGTACTCGTCGGACGAAAAGTTCCATGCCTACTCCCAGTCGAGCGCGCCCTTCTTCCATTCGTAGACGAAGCCGACGATGAGGATGCCGAGGAACAGCATCATTGCCCAGAAGCCGGTCGCACCGATCTCCCTGAGTGAAACTGCCCACGGGAAGAGAAAGGCGATTTCGAGGTCGAACAGGATGAACAGGATCGCGACAAGGTAATAGCGTACGTCGAACTTCATGCGCGCGTCTTCGAAAGCCTCGAAGCCACATTCATAAGGCGAGTTCTTCGCCTTGTCGGGCCGGTTCGGGCCGAAGACGAAGCCGATGACCTGGGGCACCACACCCACTGCTGCACCGATCAGGATGAACAGGATGACGGGCAGGTAGGGTTCCAGATTCATGGGGTCGCTGCAGGCCCGCGAGAGCCCGAAATAGCTGGAGCCGGATAGACCTTGTCGTGCAACGCATCGCGCCGCGCCACAGAGCCAGAAAATTTTGGTGCCGTCGGCGAGACTCGAACTCGCACAGCTTTCGCCACTACCCCCTCAAGATAGCGTGTCTACCAATTTCACCACGACGGCAAGCACCAACTCGTACTTGAAACAGCGCCCGGATTGCATGAGGAGTGGCTCACCGGACAACTGCACATTCTAACCTCAAAGCCCCACTCGTTCGCTGTGCGCGCTGCAGTGCAGCAACGCATCCGACGCCCCGCAGCGGGGCAGTCGAACGCCACGGCTTACTTGGTCGGGATGGCGCCCGCGCCCGACGCTTGCGGCGCCGGTGTGGCAGGCATCGCCGGTGCCGAGGCAGCAGGCGCAACGGCGGCCGGCCCGCTCGCGGCGCCCGGCACTTGCGCGGCACCCGTGAGCGGCCCGCTCGCGGCCGGCGCGCTGATCGCCGGGCGATCGAGCACGCTGCCGGCGGGTGCGCGCGAACGGTCATTCGCGTAGAACGCGAGCGCCAGCGTGCAGGCGAAGAAGACCGCCGCGCAGACCGCTGTGGAGCGCGACATGAAGTTCGCGCTGCCGGTCGCACCGAACAGGCTGCCCGAGGCACCGCTGCCGAACGACGCGCCCATGTCGGCGCCCTTGCCGTGCTGGATCAACACGAGGCCGATCATCACCAGCGCCGAGATGATCTGCAACGCCACCACCAGATTCAACAACAGGTTCATTCTTCTGACTCCAAAATTCGTGTTCGCGAGTGGCTGCGCGGTTTCAGTCAGCCCGCTGCGCGGCAGATGGCGGCGAAATCGCCCGCCTTCAATGAGGCACCACCGATCAGGCCGCCGTCGATGTCGGCTTGCGCGAACAGCGTCACCGCGTTGTCGGCCTTGACGCTGCCGCCGTACAAAATCTTCATGTCGCCCGCGTGCTCGGTCGCGGCCTTGAGTTGCGCGCGCAACAGCGCGTGCACGGCCTGCGCCTGCTCGGGCGACGCGGTCTTGCCGGTGCCGATCGCCCACACGGGCTCGTAGGCGACGACGATCTGCGCGATGCAATGGCCCAGCGTGTGGATTACCGCCGAGAGCTGGCGCTTCACGACCGCGTCGGTCTGCCCCGCCTCGCGCTCGGCCAGCGTCTCGCCGACGCAGACAATCGGAGTAATGCGGTGCGCGAGCGCGGCCTTGGCCTTGTCGGCGACGAGCTGATCGGTCTCAAGGTGCATCGCGCGGCGCTCCGAGTGGCCGGCCAGCACGTAGCGGCAACCGAACTCGGCGAGCATCGCGGCCGAGACTTCACCGGTGTAGGCACCCGACTCGAAAGCCGAGCAGTCCTGCGCGCCCCAGCCGATGGCTTCGCCTTGCAGCGAGAGGGCCACGTCGCCGAGGTAGGGCATCGGCGCGCACACCGCCACGTCGGCAACCCACGGGCCGGCGGCCTTCAGTGCGGCCAGCAACTCGGCATTCGCCGCGCGGTTGCCGTTCATCTTCCAGTTGCCGACGACGAGTTTTCGACGCATGGCTGAAGCCTCCGGGATTGCCGCCATCACCACTGCAGCACCAGTTTGCCGATGTGCTCGTTCGATTCCATCAGCGTGTGGGCCGCGGCGGCCTGGGCGGCGGGGAACACCTTGAAGATCACCGGCTTGATCGTGCCGGCGTCGATCCACGGCCAGACGGTCGTGCGCAACGCGGCCGCGATCGCCGCCTTGAACGCGATCGGCCGCGGCCGCAGCGTCGAGCCGGTGATCGTCAGCCGCTTGCGCAACACCGTGCCCGCATCGATCTGCGCTTCGACACCGCCCTGCACCGCGATGAACACGAGCCGGCCGTCTTCGGCCAGACACTTGAGTTCACGCGCAACGTAGTCACCGGCGACCATGTCGAGGATCACGTCGACGCCGCGGCCCGCGGTGATGCGTTTCACTTCCTCGACGAAGTCGGCGCTGCGATAGTTGATCGCGTGGTCGGCGCCGAGTTGCACGCACGCGGCGCACTTCGCGTCGCTGCCGGCCGTCGCGATCACGGTCGCGCCCGCGGCCGTCGCCATCTGGATCGCGGTCACGCCGATGCCGCTCGAACCGCCCTGGATCAGCAGCGTCTCGCCAGCCTTCAGGCGCGCGCGGTCGAACACGTTCGACCAGACGGTGAAGAAGGTCTCGGGCAGGCTCGCGGCTTCGACGTCGGTCAGGCCCTTCGGCACCGGCAGGCACTGGGCGATCGGTGCGACGCACAACTGCGCGTAGCCACCGCCCGCAACAAGCGCGCACACGCGGTCACCGACCTTGAAGCCGGCCGCCGTGAGCGCCTGCGCGTCGCCGCCCTCGATCACGCCCGCGATCTCCAGCCCCGGCACATCGGACGCACCCGGCGGCACCGGATACAGGCCCTTGCGCTGCAGCACGTCGGGCCGGTTCACGCCCGACGCCGCCACGCGAATCAGCGCCTCGCCCGCACCCGCGACCGGGTCAGGGCGATCCACCTCACGCAGCACCTCGGGCGCGCCGAACGACGCGATCTCGATGGCTTTCATCGAACGAGCCTCACTCCTGCGAGTGCGGCTGGAACGGCGGCGCCTGTTCGCGATCGATCAGCGCCTTCATCGACAACTTGACGCGGCCCTTCTCGTCGGTCTCGAGCACCTTGACCTTGACGATCTGGCCTTCCTTCAGGAAGTCGGTGACCTTCTCGACGCGCTGGTGCGCGATCTGGCTGATGTGCAGCAGGCCGTCCTTGCCCGGCATCAGGTTCACAAGCGCGCCGAAGTCGAGCAACTTGACGATCGGGCCTTCGTAGACCTTGCCCACTTCGACCTCGGCGGTGATCTCGGCGATGCGCTTCTTCGCGTGCTCGGCCTTGTCAGCGTCGGTCGAAGCGATGGTGATGGTGCCATCCTCACCGATGTCGATCGTGCAACCGGTCTCTTCGGTCAGCGCGCGGATCGTGGCGCCGCCCTTGCCGATGATGTCGCGGATCTTTTCCGGGTTGATCTTCATCGTGTACAGGCGCGGGGCGAACTGCGACACCTCGGTGTTCGCGGTGCCCATCGCTTCGGTCATCACGCCGAGGATGTGCAGGCGCGCTTCCTTGGCTTGCGCCAG
>JANXVK010000393.1 GCA_025351675.1 Rhizobacter sp. | reverse complement strand
GAGCCGCACGCTCATCGCGTTGGCCTGGGCCTCGCTGCCGCGCTGGCGCGCCGCGTCGACCTTGTCGCTGATGCCGAGCAGGTTCTGCACGTGGTGACCGACCTCGTGCGCGACCACGTAGGCCTGCGCGAACTGCCCCGGCGCGCCCAGGCGCTGGGTCATCGTGTCGAAAAAGCTCATGTCGAGGTAGACATGGCCGTCGGCCGGGCAGTAGAACGGCCCCATCGCGGCGTCGCCTTGGCCGCAACCGGTCGGGTAACTGCCGCGAAACAGCGTCAGCTTGGGCTGCTGGTAGGTCTTGCCGGCTTGGCGAAAGACATCGTCCCAGACGGTCTCGGTGCTGCGCAGCACCTGCGAGACGAATTTGGCCTGCGGGTCGCCGGCCGGCGGCTTCGCGACCGGGCCGGCCGGCGCGGTCTGCACCATCGGCGAGCCGCCGCCGCCGAGCGCGCCCAGCAGCGTCAACGGGTTGATGCCGAAAATCCAGCCGGCGATCAGCGCGACCGCGATCGTACCGATGCCGATGCCGCCCCCGCCGAGTCGAAACCCGCCGCCGCCCCCGCGACCGCTCGACCCGCGCGCATCTTCGACGTTCGAGCTCTCTTCCTGGCCGTCCATTCTCATTGCCTGCTCCTTGAGGGTTCACGGGCCGGGTGTCGAGGCCCCCCGTGCCGCGTCGGGCGATGGTAACGCCCAGCCGCCGCGGCCATGCAGGACGCGGCAAGTTCGGCGCGTCAGGCAGCGTCGGCCATGCCGTGCACGGCGGGGCCGGTGTCGCGGATGAAGTCGTCGAGCTTGTCGCACCAGGCGGCGGCCGGCGCCTCGAGTTCGTCGAGCGCGAGCACCTCGATCTTGGCGTCGACGAGCATCTTGTCGGAGGCGCCGTTGAGCGCAACCTGGTGCGACTTCTTCTCGAGAAACACCACCCGTTTGATGCCGACCTGGATGATCGACTGCACGCAGCGCGGGCACGGGTACTGGGTCGTGTAGATCGTGCTGTCGGTCAGCGGCAGCACGACGCAGTTCAGGATCGCGTTGACCTCGGCGTGCACGATATAGCTGTGGCGCGACTGCAGCGGGTCGTCGTCGATGTCGGCCCAGTACGACGCGTCGTTGTCGTCGCAGCCGCGCGGCAGCCCGTTGTAGCCGACGCCCAGAATCTTGTTGTCGGCGCTCGCGATGCAGGCGCCATTGCGCTTGCGCGCGTCCTTGGATCGGGCCGCCGCGAGCAGGGCCACGCCCATGAACATCGAATGCCAGTGGATCAGCGGAGTGTTCTGCATGCTTGGGGCGGGCGCGAGGCGTGAACGGTGTGCGCCGCAGTGTACGGCGTGGGATTGGACACACCGCGCGACCCACCGCGCCGCACCGTGTGGCATGACGCCGGTGATTAGCCTGGCATTGGCAGGCCAGACCCACCGCACCGGAGACCCCTGATGCGTGCTGCCAGCGACCTGCTCAGCGGGTACGCCCAGTACCACCGCGATCGACGCAATATCGTCGGTCACTTCGTCGGCGTGCCGATGATCGTGTTCGCGATCGGCGTGTTGCTGGCGCGGCCGGCCTTCGATTTCGGTGGCGTGGCGCTGAGCCCGGCCTGGATCGTGTTCGCGGCCACCGCCGCGTGGTGTCTGACCCGCGGCAGCTTGGCGCTGGGCGTGGCCGTCAGCACCGCGGTCGGCGCGCCGCTGCTGGCCGAGATCGAGCGCCGTGCCGGCCCGACCGTACTGCGCGACATGGCGAAAATCGCCTGACGTCTCAGCTCGGCTTGACGTAGGCGAAGCGCTGGCCGCTCGCCAGCAGGAAGTTCGTCACCGCTTCGGCATCGTTCAGGTCGAGCACGGGCAGCACCGTCGGCTCGGGCAGCAGCAAAACGCTGTCGGTGCAGATCGCGACGATGTGCCGGTCCTGCGGGTACTGCGCCGGCTGATTGGTGGTGGCGCGCCAGATCTCGATCTTCGGCAGCGCGGCGCGCTTGAAACCTTCGACCAGCACCCAGTCGCAACCACCGAGCTCGGCGATCAGCTCGTGCACGGTCGGGTCGGCCCGGGTCTCGAACTCGCGGATCTTCGCCAGCCGCCGGTCGGAGGCAATCACCACCTCGAAGGCGCCGGCATGGCGATGCCGCCACGAGTCCTTGCCCTCGTGGTCGATATCGAACGCGTGGTGCGCGTGCTTGACGACCGAGACGCGCTGGCCGTGCAGCTTCAGATGCGCGATCAGCTGCTCGACCAGCGTGGTCTTGCCCGAGCCCGAAAAACCGCAGAAGCCGATCACGTTCATCGTGGTGCGTCGATCACCGAAATGCAGCGCGAAGACGCGCGCCGGGAGTGTATGCGCGGCGCGCCTCCGATAATGCGGTCGATGCACGACTCCTTGCCCGCGAGCGGCCCCTCTCACCTCGAACCCGCGCTCGAACCCGTGCCGGGCGGCTGGCTGCGACCGACCGACGCTTGGCTGCGGCCTTTCCTCGCGTTGCCCGAACTCGCGCTGGTCGAGGCGTCGTGCGCCGCCGAGATTGCGCTGCACGAGGCGCTGGTGGCGTCGCCCGCGCGCGCAGTGGCACCGGCCGAGCTCGATGCGCTCGAGGACGACGACGCGCGCGCCAACTACGCGATGTTCCTCGCGTTCCGCGACGCGCTGCTCGCCGCCGGCACGCTCGAGGCCAGCTACCTCGCGCTGATGCGCAGCGGCCAGGTGACGATCCCGCCGGTGTTCGTCGAGCGCCTCGTCCAGGCGATCGTGCAGCACCTGCTGGCCGCGAGCGACGACGCCTTCGAGGCGCGCGCCGCCGAGCTGTTGTACCGCCCGCAACGCCTCACGCTCACCGACGGCCGCATGCTCTGCGCCGATCTCGCGACGATCGACCTGCTGAACGAGACCGGCGGCTTCGGCGACATCGGCCGGCTGCTGGTGCAGAGCAACGCCCCGATGGCCGCGCTGCAGATGACGGTGCTGACCGCCGACAACGCCGCCGCGTACATGACCCAGCAGCGGCCGCGCGCCGACCGCCATGCCTTCGTCCTCGACCTGACACACGAGCTCGCGAGCGACATCGGTCACGGCCTGACCTTCACGATGACGCGCACGCATTCGGGCCTGAAGGCGCTCGCGCGCGTGCTTGAGCGCTGGGTTGCGCACCTGCTCGGGGTTCAGGTCAGGATCACGCCGCTGCAGAAGATCGCCGACGAGGCGTGGCGCTGGCATGTCGGGCTCGACGTCGAATCGATGGCGTTGCTGAACGATCTGTACGAAGACCGCGCGGTCGAGGCCGAACGCCTGCAGTGCCTGATCAGCCTGTTCAAGCTCGAGTTCGCGAACCCCGCCGAGATGCGCGCCGACATCGCCGGCAAGCCGGTCTACCTCGGGCTGGCGATGACGGCCGAAGGCACGCTGCGGCTCAAGCCGCAGAACCTGCTGCTGAACCTGCCACTGTCAACGTCGATGTAGCCTCGGCTCAGCTTCCGGCCACCGCCGCGATCACGCCGCAGGCGATGCGGCCGCCCGAGTTGCCGCTCGGCTGGGTCTCGTAGTCGTCGGGCTGCGCATGCACGACCACCGCCTTGCCGATCACGCCGTCGGTCGCACCGGCAAGCGTCACGCCCTCGATCGTGAACGTGGCTTCGGCGTTGCCGACCGCATCGGCCTTCAGCGAGGGCATGTCGCCGCCGTGATGGGGCATCGCCTGCGGGCCGTGGGGTTGTGCGGTCGGGTTGAAGTGGCCGCCGGCGCTCATCGCGTCGGGCGCCGAGCAATCGCCCTTCTCGTGGACGTGGAAGCCGTGCTCCTGATTCGGCTTCAGCCCGGTCACGCGCGCCACCACGCGCACCCCGCCTGGCTGCTGATTGAACAAAATGGTACCGCCGACCTGGCTGCCGCCCTTGGCCTGCAGCGGCGCCATCGCGCGCGGCCCGGACGACGCGGGCGAGCCCGTCATCGAGCAGGCGGCCAGCGCGGCAGCGGCCGCCAGTGTGAAGAGAGCGGAAAGGCCGCGTCGTGAAGCTGCGTATTTCATCAGGACTCCGAAGGATTCGTGACAGTCAAAAGTGTCGCGCCGCATGACGGCGCGACGCGTAGGATCCACGCGCGAGTTTGGCACTCATCGCGGATCCTTGCCGTGCTTGGCCTTGCGGTAGTTCCACCAAGGCAGCACACGGCTCAGCGCCAGCACTTGGCCACAGCGCTCGGCGGCGTGGCCGGGAATCGCGTCGAGCGCGCCACGCCAAGCCTTGGATTGCAGTGTGTCGAGCAGGCGCAGCACATGCGGATGCTTCAGGTGCGCCGCGAGCGTGACGAGGAAGTACTGCTCCTCGGCCAGCGGCACGAAGTGCAGACCTTTCGCCTGCGCGCTCGGCAGCGTGCCGAAGGCGGCGTCCGCCGCGCCGCTCGCCACCGCCTCGGCAGCCGCCTGGTGCGAGCGCTCGCCACGCTCGACGCCTGCGATCGCCGTCGGCGCAATCCGGGCCGCCGCCAACAGCTCTTCGAGCACGACCCGTGTGCCGCTGCCGCGCGGGCCGTTCGCAAAGCGCAGCGCGGGGCTGACCAGATCGTGCAGCGAGCCGATCTGCAGCGGGTTGCCGCCTGCCACGATCAGCCCTTGGGCGCGCCGCGCGAAGCCGATCAGCTTGTGGCGGCCGGGTTTCAGGCTGCCGCGGTAGGTGTTGGCGGTCGGCGAGCGCAGTTTCGATGCCGTCAGCGCATGAAAACCGGCGAGCAGGCAACGGCCGTCATTCAGCGCCGCGAGCGCGGCCACGCTGCCGGTGAACTCGATGTCGAGGTGCAACTGCGGGCCGACGCGGTCACGCAGCCGCGGCAACGCCTCGTCGAAGCTCCCGAACAGCGTGACCACGCCGGCGCTGTCGTCGAACGCGAGCGCGAATGCGCGCTCGAGCTCGCTGCGCAAGGCCTCGATCTGCGGCGCCAGGCGCGCCAACGCGCGCCGCTCCGACCACAGCAGCTTCTCGCCGAACGGCGCGAGCAGCGCCGGCTGGCCCTTCGCCCAGAGCACCAGCGGCTGACCGAGCTCGGCCTCCCAGCGCTTGAGCTCGCCCCAGACGTGCCGGTACGAAAGTTCGAGCCGGCGCGCCGCGCCCGAGATCGAGCCGGTCGCATGCACCGCCGCCAGCAGCGCCAGCAACGGGTGGTGCAGCGCGCGCTCGGCCGCCCGCTCCGGGGCGAGCGTGTAGGCCAGCTGCACCTTATGCATGAACGTTCATATCGCGTGGTCTCGTTCGCACCGTTGAAAATCCACCAAGTATGAGAGATGTCCGTTGAGCGCCTTCACCGAGAGTTTTCGCACCGCCGTGACGCTGGTGCTCGATGCCGACCCCGTTCTCTGGCGCACCGTGCGGCTCTCGCTTGTCGTCAGCTTCTCGGCGTGCGTGATCGCCGCCGGGGTCGGGCTGGCGGGCGGCGCGTGGCTCGCAGTCGCGCGTTTCCCCGGGCGGCGCGCGCTGCTCGCGCTGCTGAACACCCTGCTCGCGCTGCCCTCGGTCGTGGTCGGGCTGGTCGTCTACCTGCTGCTCTCGCGCAGCGGCCCGCTGGGTTCCTGGGGCATCCTGTTCACGCCGGGCGCGATGGTGATTGCGCAGACGATTCTGGTGCTGCCGGTGATCGCCGCGCTGGCGCGCCAACTCGTCGCCGACAGCCTGCGCGATGGGGGCGACCAGCTGCGCTCGATGGGCGCACGGCCGTTCACGGCCGCTGCACTCATGCTGCTGCACGAACGCTGGGCGGTCGCGACGATCATGCTGACGGCCTTCGGGCGCGCGGTCTCGGAGGTCGGCGCGGTGATGATCGTCGGCGGCAACATCGACGGCGTCACGCGCGTCATCACGACCACGATCGCGCTCGAGACCAGCAAGGGCGATCTGCCGCTCGCGCTCGCGCTCGGCATCGTGCTGCTGGCGCTGGTCGGGCTGATCAACGCCGCCATCTCGGTCGCGCAGCGCGCCCAGGGCGGCGATCTGGCGATCGCGAGATGAGCGCGATGAGCAAGGTGACCGGGATGACGACGATGCTGGCCCTCGACCACGTCGGCGTGCGCTACGGCGCGGTGCCGGCGCTGAACGACGTGAGCCTGCGCATCGAGCGCGGCGATTTCGTCGCGCTGATCGGTGCCAACGGCTCCGGCAAGACGACCTTGCTGCAGGCGCTGCATGGCCTCCTCAACCACACCGGCACGCGCACGGTGGCAAGGCAGGCGACGGCGCAGGTGATGGTGTTCCAGCGGCCGTTCATGCTGCGGCTGTAGGTCTGGAACAACTTGGCGGTCGCGCTCTGGCTCGCAGGTGTGCCGGCCAGCGAGCGCGCCGCGCGCGCGACCGAAGCGCTGCACCGCGCCGGCCTGTCCGATCTGCGCGACCGCCAGGCGCGTGCGCTCTCGGGCGGCCAGCAACAGCGCCTTGCGCTCGCCCGCGCGTGGGCGGCGCGGCCGGCCGTGCTCTTTCTCGACGAGCCGACCGCGAACCTCGACCCGTCAGCCAAGCGCGAGATCGAGGCGATGCTCGC
>JANXVK010000308.1 GCA_025351675.1 Rhizobacter sp. | reverse complement strand
ACAAGCAGATGCTGCTCGCCGCGGCCGGCGGTGGCTCGGTGCTCGCGGCCACGACCTTCATCAAGTTCGCGGTGCTGGCGATGGCGCTGTCGGCCTTCTGGGGCGGCTTCTGGGCCGGCGTGAACTACGCGGCGAGCTTCGTGCTGATCCAGCTGCTGCACTTCACGGTCGCGACCAAGCAGCCGGCGATGACGGCGCCGGCGATGGCCGAGAAGCTGGTCGATCTCTCGACCGACGAGCACGTCGAAGGCTTCGTCGACGAGGTCGCGCAGCTGATCCGCTCGCAGGCCGCCGGCATCTTCGGCAACCTCGCGCTGGTGGCGCCGATCGTGCTCGCGCTGCAGCTCGGCTGGGACGCCGTGTTCGGCGCGCCGCTGGTCGGCCACACCGATGCGCAGCACGCGCTGGAGTCGCTCACGCTGCTCGGCTGGACACCCTTCTTCGCGGCGTTCACCGGCGTGTTGCTGTTCGCGAGCTCGCTGATCGCCGGCTGGGTCGAGAACTGGTTCGTCTGGCACCGGCTCGACAGCGCGATCGCCTGGAACCCACGCATCGTCGGCAGGCTCGGCGCCGCGCGCGCGCAGCGCTGGGGCGCCTGGTGGCGCGCCAACATCTCGGGCTTCGCGTCGAACATCTCGCTCGGTTTCATGCTCGGCATCGTGCCGGTCGTGGCGCTGTTCTTCGGGCTGCCGATCGAGGTGCGGCACGTCACGCTGTCGACCGGCCAGGTCGCAGCGGCGGTCGGCGCCGAGGGCCTCGGGATCATGGCGAGCGCGCCGTTTTGGTGGTGCGTGGCCGGCATCGCCGTGACCGGCGTGCTGAACCTGACGGTGAGTTTCCTGATGGCGTTCCGCGTCGCGCTGCGCTCGCGCGGCATCCGCACCTTCGACCGCAGCCGGATCTACCGGGCCGTGCGGGCGCGGCTGTGGCGCAAGCCGCTGTCGTTCATCTGGCCGGCGGACTGATCAGATGTCGCGATCCCGCTCGCCCTTGCTGCGCCCGTGAAACATCGTCCACCACACAATCAACCCGAGCAACAGCACCGCGCCGAACGCTTCCAGAATGAGGATCCACATGCCGAATGTCCTGACGCGTTGCAAGGCCCTGTTGCCGGCGGCGATTCTAGGGTTGCTCGCGGCCTGCGCGAGCCCACCGCCAAGCCCGCCCGCGCCACAGGCCGGCGCAGCACCGGCCGCGGCAACAAACCCGCTCAACGTCCCGATAGTCAACGCGACCATCGTGCGCGCGCGGGCGCGCTGGATTCCCGTCGGCTGGGCCGAGCTGCCGGCCTGGGAGGCTGACCGCACCAGCGAGCTCTGGCCGGCATTGCTGCGCGGCTGCGAGAAGCCGGCAGTCGACTGGGCCGCACTGTGTGCGCAGGCCGGCGCCGCCGCCACGCCGGCGTTCAGCGACGACGCGGCACGCGCGTGGCTGCAGCAGCGCCTGCAGGCGTACCGCGTCGAGTCGCTCGACGGCGCACCTGAAGGCCTGATCACCGGCTACTTCGAGCCGCTGGTCGAGGCCAGCCGCACGCCGCGCGGCGAGTTCCGCGTGCCGCTGTACGGCACGCCGGCCGATCTGGCAACCCGCAAGCCCTACTGGACGCGCCAGCAGATCGACTCGCTGCCGGCCGCGAAGGCGAGCTTTCACGGCCGCGCGCTCGCGTACGTGGCCGACCCGCTCGACGCGCTGATCCTGCAGATCCAGGGCTCGGGGCGGCTCAACATCACCGAGCCGAACGGCACGAAGAAGCTGATCCGCGTCGCGTTCGCCGGCCACAACGACCAGCCCTACAAGTCGGTCGGCCGCTGGCTGATCGACCAGGGCGAACTGACCGCCGCGCAAGCTTCCTGGCCCGGCATCAAGGCGTGGGCGCGAGCGCACCCGAAACGCCTGAACGAGATGTTGTGGGCGAACCCGCGCACCGTGTTCTTCCGTGAAGAGCCGTTGCCCGATCCGCAGCGCGGCCCGAAGGGCGGCCAAGCGGTGCCGCTGACACCGGGGCGCTCGATCGCGGTCGATACGCTGAGCATCCCGTACGGCACACCGGTCTGGCTCGACACGACCGAGCCGCTGTCGAACACGCCGCTGCGCCGGCTCGCGATGGCGCAGGACACCGGCACCGCGATCACCGGCGCGGTGCGCGCCGACTACTTCTGGGGCTGGGGCGACGTGGCCGAGAACCAGGCCGGCCGGATGAAGCAGCCGCTGCGTCTGTGGGTGCTTTGGCCGAAGCCGTGACGCGGCTGAAAGGTTCGGGGGCAGACTCCGACTCACCAGCTACCGCCGAAGGAGACGCCTGATGACCCGCCGCCCCTTGCTCGCCCTGCTCGCCACCTTGGGCCTCGCGCCGAAAGTCTCGACCGCGCAGGCCCCGACCCCGAAGATCGAACCGCTGCGCCTCGCCGACGCCGACTGGAAGAAGCGCCTGAGCGCCGATCAGTACGCCGTGCTGCGCCAAGAGGGCACCGAGCGGGCCGGCACCAGCCCGCTCGATCACGAGAAGCGCAAGGGCGTGTTCCACTGCGTCGGCTGCGAGCTGGCGCTGTTCGCGTCCGACACCAAGTTCGACAGCGGCACCGGCTGGCCGAGCTTTTTCACCTCGCTGCCCGGCGCAGTGGTGACCAAGACCGACTTCAAGATGATCGTGCCGCGCACCGAATACCACTGTGCGCGCTGCGAGGGCCACCAGGGGCATGTGTTCAACGACGGCCCGCGGCCGACCGGCAAGCGCTATTGCAACAACGGCGTGGCGCTGAAGTTCGTGCCGGCTTGATGACGACCCCAAGCTCACTTCGTTCGCTGCCCCCGAGGGGCGTTCAGCCGGCTTGGGGCGGCCCGGCGCCGGCCTGACGCAGATCCGCGAGCCAGGCGGCAAACGCCGCATCGCGCTCGCCCGCGTCCATGCGCAGCAGCGCCGACGGGTGCAGCGTGACGAGCACGCGCAGGCCATCGGCGCGCGTGAACCACTGGCCGCGCTCGCTCATCACCGCCACGTGGCGGCCGAGCAGCGCGCGCGCCGCGGTGGCGCCGAGCGCTACGACCGCGCCGGGCTGAACGAGCGAGAGTTCGTTCTCCAGCCAGTGCAGGCAGGCGGCGGCCTCCTGCTGCGCTGGCGTCTTGTGGATGCGGCGCTTGCCGCGCAGCTCGAACTTGAAATGCTTGACTGCGTTGGTCAGATAGATCGCCTCGCGCGGCCAGCCGAGTTGCACGAGCGCGCGGTCGAGCAACTGGCCGGCGGGGCCGACGAAGGGGCGGCCGTGCAGGTCTTCTTGATCACCCGGCTGCTCGCCGACCAGCATCAGGAGGGGTTGCAGCGGCCCTTCGCCCGGCACCGCCTGCGTCGCCATCGCGCCGATCGGGCATTCGCGGCAACGCTCGGTCGCGTCGCGCAGCGCGGCGAGCGTGCCGGGCGCATGGACGACGGCGACCCGCTGATCCACACGCAACGCGCTCGATGACGCCGGCCGTCGGTGCGCGGGCTCGCTCGCGCCCTGCTCGATCATCTGCCCGCTGCGCTGCGCCGAACGCGCGGTGAGCGGCTGGATCAACACCGCCTCGGGCAGGTTCTTCCAGTACTTGCGCGGCATCTCCTTCTGCATCATCTTGAGCTTCAGCCGCGCCGGGTTGAAGATGCTGGCGTAGTAGGTCAGCCAGAGCTGCTCGGCGGCATCGGCCTGCGGCGCATCCTCGCGCTTCGCGCCGGGGCCGAACGCGAGCGCGTGGCCGTCCCAGCGCACGCAGCGCTCGGGCGTGAGAATGGCCCAGCGCATTTGCGCGAAGCGGCGCGCGAAGAACGGCGCGGTGGCTTCGACGATGTGATGATCGGGCTCGAACCAGGCGACGTGTTGCACCTCATCGCCCGCCTCGACCGACAGCGGCCGGAAGCGCACGAACGCCGTCATCTTGTGCATGTCGCGCCGCACCGCGCGCGCCATCAGCTCGGCCTGCATGCGGTCGGCATCGAGCGGGTCGTGGCGCAGCGCGGGCTCGTGCACGAGGCGCCAGAGCAGCCGGTACAGCAGGCCGAAGCGGTTCGGGTCGCCATGCAGCGCGGCGCGTTCGCACAACGCGACGAAGAACGCCGGCACGTTGACGCGTGACGACGACTCGGGCGTGTGCGCCGCCGACGCATCGTCGTGCCCGACGCCGAACAGATCGCCTTCATCGCGCCTCGCGACCTGCCAGCTGACGTGCTCCGGCGCGGTGCGCTGCGCGAGCATGCAGCGCGCCTCGGCACGAAAGCCGGCCACGTCGGCTTCGCCGGCGAGCGTGACGACCCGCTCGGCCATCGTTCAGTTGTCGAACAGCGACTGCTGCTGCGGTGCGGGCCGCAGGCGCGCCGCCAGATCGGCGGCGTCGAGCTCGCCCTTCACGCCGTGCCCCGGCACGGTGACGAACGGCAGCACATTCTTCAACGACACGTTGAGCCGCGACAGGTCATCGACCCGCAGCAGACGCCCGCGCCGGGCCTGCAGCAGCCGCTTGACCGAGGTGACGCCGAGCCCCGGAACGCGCAGCAGCATCTCCTTCGGCGCGCGGTTCAGGTCGACCGGGAAGCACTCGCGGTGCGCGAGCGCCCACGCGAGCTTGGGGTCGATGTCGAGCGCGAGCATGCCGCTCTCGGCGCCGACGATCTCGTCGTGCGCGAAACCGTAGAAGCGCATCAGCCAGTCGGCCTGGTAGAGCCGGTGCTCGCGCACCAGCGGCGGCGCCGAGAGCGGCAGCTCGCGCGAGGCGTCGGGAATCGGGCTGAAGGCGGAGTAGTAGACGCGCTTGAGGCGATACGAGCCGTAGAGCGTGGCGCTGGTGGTGAGGATGCTGCGGTCGTCT
>JANXVK010000273.1 GCA_025351675.1 Rhizobacter sp. | reverse complement strand
GAAAACGAGCTGGGTAAGGATCTGCATGTGCGTGTCGCCGCTTGCCGAAAAAAAAGGGCGCCGCCGCAGGTCGACCCCAGGGCGGCGCTCGAGGCCTTGACGCCTATTTCTTGATCGGCGCCAGCGCACCCTTGGCGCTTGTGTCTTTCAGGCGGACTTGGGAGGCCTTCTTCTGGTCGTCGGGGTAGGCGTAGACGACGCGCTGGCCCTTGACCTCGCCGAACACCGGGATGTTGGCGGTGATGGCGTCGTGGTCGCCCTTCGAGAACGGCTTGTTGTAGGTGGTGACGACGCCGTCGACCGTGGTCGCGAGGTTCTCGAGCGCGGTCTTGATCTTCGGCCCGTCTGTCGAGCCGGCCTGCTTGATCGCCGCGGCGAGCAGATAGATCGAGTCGTAGCCCTGGGCCGCCGAGACCGGCGAGTCGATTCGGCTGTTCTTCGGGTTGAAGGTCTTCAGGTAGCTCACGATGAACGACTGGCGCTTGGGCGTCGTCGGCTCCTGGATGAACGTTTGCGGCATGCGCGCGCCTTCGCCGCCGGGGCCGGCGTTGTCGATGTAGTTGGCCATCGACAGCGTCCACGAGCCGATCATCGGCACCTTCCAGCCGAGCTTGGTCATGCCGTTGGCGATCTGCGCCAACTCGGGGCCGATGCCGTAGGTGAGCACGACTTCGGCGCCGGCTTCCTTGGCCTTCAACAACTGCGCCGTCATGTCGACGTCCTTGATGTTGAATTTCTCCACCGCGACGGGCTTGATGCCCTTCTGCTCGAGCGCCTTCTCGAGGTCGGCGCGGCCCAGCTGGCCGTAGTTGGTGGAGTCGGCCAGGATGGCGACCTTCTTGAAGCCGCGGCGGGTGATGGCCTCCTCGACGATCATCGGCGCCTGGATGTTGTCGGGCGCCGCGTTGCGGAAGACGTAGTTGTCGGGGTCCTTCGGGAACTGGTTCGTCACGATCGAGCCGGTCGCGACGTTGTTCATCACCGGGATCTTCGCTTCCTGGAAGAAGCGCTGCGAGGCCAGCGAGACGCCGGTGTTGATGTAGCCGACGACGGCGGTGACCTTTTCCTTGTTGACCAGTTCCTGGGCGATCTGCACGCCGCGCTCGTTCTTGGCTTCGTCGTCACGCTCGACGGCTTGCAACTGGCGGCCGAGCACGCCGCCCGACTTGTTGATCTCTTCGATCGCGAGGCGCACGCCGTCGCGCATGCTCACGCCCATCGACGAGGAGCCGCCGGTGAACGGGCCGTCGACGCCGATCTTGATCGGGTCGGCTGCCATTGCCAGGGTGACGGACGAAGCCAATGCAATGGCGGTGGCGATCTGGGTCAAGCGAATCATTTGATGTCTCCAACGTGGATGTGAACAGGCTGTGCGAACCGGGTGGCCCCGGGTTGCAACGCGCTGCAATTATCCGGGCGCATGCAAAACCTTGCATGCGCATCACTGCTAGGTTTCGCTGCGTAGTTCTGCATAAGGGTAAACGTGGAACTGCCGTGGAATTGCGCGCGAACGCCGCCGCGCCGGCGCATGAGTGACGCTGCGATCACAATCGCGCGCATGAAACTGAAGGCCAAGATCCTGATGCTCGCCGTGGCGCCGCTGCTGCTCGCGATCGCCGCGATCGGCGGATTGCTGGTGATTGAAACCCAGCGGCTGGAGCGCCAGCAGGCGCAGTTGCTCGAAGACGTTCTGATCAGCACCAAGCGCGACGAATTGCGCAACTACGTCGAGATGGCGCTGACCTCGATTGCGCACCTGTACGGCGCGGGCCGCGACGACGAGGCTGCGAAGGAGCAGGTCAAGGCGATTCTCTCGAGCACGAACTTCGGCGACGACGGCTACTTCTATGCGTATGCCGACGACGGCCTGAACCTCGTGCATCCGCGCCAGCCGGAACTGATCGGCACGAACCTGTGGGACATGCGTGACTCCGACGGCACCTTCGTGATCCGCGAGCTGATCGCGCGGGCGAAAGAGGGCGGCGGTTTTCAGCGCTACCTGTGGCCGAAACCCTCGACCGGCAAGATCGAGCGCAAGCTCGGCTACTCGGTCGCGCTGCCGCGCTGGGGCTGGATGCTCGGGACCGGCATCTACCTCGACGATGTCGACGCCGCCGCCGCGCATCTGCGCGGCAACATGCTCCAGAGCGTGCGCCAGACCCTGGTCGGCCTGGCGGCCGTGGCGGTGATCGCGGCGCTCGCGGTGTTTGCCGGCGGGCTGGCGCTGAACATCAGCGAGCAGCGCCAGGCCGACCGCAAGCTCAAGGCGCTCGCGCACCGCGTGGTCAGCTCGCAGGAGGAGGAGCGCGCGCGCGTGTCGCGCGAGCTGCACGATCACATCTGCCAGTTGCTGGTGTCGATCAAGTACCAGTTCGAACTCGTCGGCCACCGCCTCGCGCACCCGGGTGAAGCGCCGGTGACTGCGATCGACAAGGAGATCGCGGCACTGTCGAAAGCGATCGGCGAGGTGCGCCGGATCTCCCACGATCTGCGCCCCGCGTTGCTCGATGACCTCGGCCTGCCGGCAGCGCTCGAGCACATCGGCAACGAGCTCGCGCAGCGCAGCGGGTTGGAGGTGCGCGTCTCGCCGCATGTGCACGAAGAGCGGCTGCCCGAGCTCCACGCAGTGAGCCTGTTCCGCGTCGCCCAGGAGGCGCTGCGCAACGTGGAGCGGCATGCGCAGGCCAAGCGCATCGACATCCGCCTCGACGACGCCGGCGACCGGCTCGAGCTGCGCATTACCGACGACGGCGTCGGCTTCGATGTCAAGAAGGTCGAGCAGAGCCGGGACCGCGGCATCGGCCTGACCAACATGCGCGAGCGGGTCGAGCGCAACGGCGGCACGTTCCAACTGATCTCGCACCCGGGCCACACGGCGCTGACCGCCAGTTTCCCGCTGACCGGCAACGCATGACGAAGCCGACCGTCCGCCTCGTCATCGTCGACGACCACTCGCTGGTGCGCGACGGGTTGCGCGCGCGCCTGTCGGTCGTGCCCGACCTGCAGGTGATCGGTGAAGCCGCCAGCGGCGACGAGGCGCTGGCGCTCGCCGCCAGCCTCGCGCCCGACCTGATGCTGGTCGACGTCGGCATGCGCGGCATGAACGGCATCGAGCTCGCGACCCAGCTGCGGCTGCACCACCCGACCATCCGCGTGCTGATGCTGAGCATGTACGACAACCGCGAGTACGTGCTCAGCGCGATCCGCGCCGGCGCGCGTGGTTACGTGCTCAAAGAGTCGCCGACCGAGGAGATCCTCGCGGCGATCGGCGCGGTGTGCGCCGGCGGCAACTACTTCAGCGCGCAGATCTCGAACCTGGTGCTGCAGCCCGGCGCGAGCCACGTGCCGCAACTCACCGCCCGCGAGCACGAGGTGCTGCTGCTGCTCGCGCACGGCCGCAGCAACAAGCTGGTCGCGCGGCAGCTCGACATCAGCGTGCGCACGGTCGAGACGCATCGCCTGAGCCTGCGCCGCAAGCTCGGCGTCGATTCGCCGAGCGACCTGCTCAAGATCGCGGTCCAGAACGGGTGGACGACGCTGTAGACCGGCCGGGGATAATCGCGCAACGATGTCCCGCCAAGAAACGCTCCAGAAGCCGCCGCAAATCGGCAACCCGCTCCCGCCGATTACCTATCCCGAGTCGTTGCCCGTCTCCGCACGGCGCGACGAGATCGCGCGTGCTCTTGTCCTGCATCAGGTCGTGATCGTCTGCGGCGAAACCGGCTCGGGCAAGACCACGCAGTTGCCGAAGATCGCGCTGGAGTTGGGGCGCGGCAAGGCGAATACCGGCAAGCTGATCGGCCACACGCAGCCGCGGCGCATCGCGGCATCGAGCGTGGCCAAGCGCATCGCCGAAGAGTTGAAGACGCCGCTCGGCGAGATCGTCGGCTTCAAGGTGCGGTTTCAAGACAGGCTCCAGCCCGGCGCCAGCGTCAAGCTGATGACCGACGGCATCCTGCTCGCCGAGACGCAGACCGACCCGATGCTGCGCGCCTACGACACGATCATCATCGATGA
>JANXVK010000240.1 GCA_025351675.1 Rhizobacter sp. | reverse complement strand
CGACGACGATCTGGCCGGGTTTGATCAGATGCAGTTCCTCGTCGATCTCTTTCAGCTTGTAGGCGGCCCGGGCGCGGTAGCCCTCGCGCTGCGCCAGCTTCACGTAGGTGTCGTTCGTGTGGTCGTGCAACCACTGCTTGTTCACCTTCTTGCTTTTGGTCTGGGTTTTCATGGCGCAATTGTCGACGGGCCGCCCCTGGACAATTGCGCTCCCCTCGGGAGCAGAAGCGCAGCGACTGGGAAGCCGTCAGTGGAGCGGCGATAATACGGTGATGACTGCGATTCAACTGACACCCGCCCAGCGCAAGGACCACCGCGCTGAAGCCCATCACCTCGACCCGGTGGTGATGATCGGCTCCGACGGGCTCACGCCCGCAGTGCAAAAGGAAGTGGACGCGGCCCTCAACGCCCACGGCCTGATCAAGGTGCGCGTGTTCTCGGACGAACGCGCGACCCGCGAAACCATCTTCACGACGCTGGCGGACGTGCTTGGCGCCGCGCCGATCCAGCACATCGGCAAGCTGCTGGTGCTGTGGCGGCCGATGCCCCCGAAAGAGAAGACCGAGCGTGAAGGCCGAGGCGCCGGGCCGCGCGTCGTCAAAATCCTGAAGTTCTCGAAGAGCGGCAACCACCGCGCGCAGGTCAAGAAGATCACGGTGATGGGCAACATGCGCATTGCCGCCGGCGGCGAGCTGAAGCGCGCGACCAAGCGCCGCACCAGCGTCAAGAAGTCGTCGCAGTCCGACTGATCCCGGTCAGGCGCCACGCCAGGGCCAACACGAGCAGGCCTTTGAGCACGAAGAAGCCGGCGGAGATGCCGTGCAGCGCGCCGAACGAAAGGCTTCCCTGCCCGGCGCGCGCCGCTTCCATCATCGGCTGGACCGCAAAGTAACCGGCAACGGTGCAGAACAGCGCGCCGAGCAAGAGCATCAGGTTGGCGCCGAACACCGAGCCGGTTCCGGCCCCGGTCGCATCACGACCGCGCTGACGCTCGATCGCAAACAGGATCACCGCCGCCCCGAGGCTCAGATAGGCATCCTGCTCGAACAGGCGGTTGACGAAGCGACCGGCATCCGGGCGTGCCAGCGTCGCGAACGCGGCTGGCGCGGCGATCGCGCCGATGCAGACCAAGATCCCGGCCCAGAGCCCGGCGATCAACACCCCGAAGCGACTGGCGATCCGCATCAGCCGTATCGAACCGCGAGAATCTCGTAACGTCGCACGCCACCCGGCGCCTGCACCTCGGCCACATCGCCGGCCGACTTGCCGATCATCGCGCGCGCGATTGGCGAGCTGATCGAGATCAGGCCCTGCTTCAGGTCGGCTTCGTCGTCGCCGACGATCTGGTAAGTCACCGCGGCGCCGCTGTCCTCGTCTTCCAGATCGACCGTCGAGCCGAACACGATGCGGCCCTCGGCGTTCAAGGTCTTCGGGTCGATGATCTGCGCGGCGGCAAGCTTGCTCTCGATCTCGAGAATGCGGCCTTCGATGAAGCCCTGCTTGTCTTTCGCGGCCTCGTACTCGGCGTTCTCCGACAGATCGCCCTGAGCGCGCGCCTCGGAGATCGCCTGAATGACCGCATGGCGCTCGACGCCCTTTAGGCGCGCGAGTTCTTCCTTGAGTTTTTCGGCACCGCGAACGGTCAGGGGAATGGTGGCCATGATCTCGACAAACCTTGAAGCAAAATTGAATACGCCGCCGGGGTGTGCCGGCGGCGAAAGGGAACGGAACGGAGTTTAGTGCAGTTCGCGGTGCAGCTCTTGCAGAGACACCACGACCAGGTCGTCTTGGTGCTTCATGCCTTCGACTGCCGCCTCGCAACCCGCCATGTTCGTGTAGTACGTGACGCGGTTCGCCAGCGCCGCCTGCCGGATATGGCGCGAATCGGCGATCGCGGTGCGGGTCTCGTCGACCGTCGTGAACACCAGCTGGATCTCGCCGGCCTTGACCATGTCGACGATGTGCGGCCGGCCGTCCTTGACCTTGTTGACGAGCTTGACCGGCACGCCGCCCTCGGCGATGGCCGCCGCCGTGCCCTTGGTCGCGACGATGGCGAAGCCGAGCGCATGCAGGTCGCGCGCGACCACGACCGCGCGTGCTTTGTCGCCGTTCTTCACGGTGATGCAGACGGTGCCCGAGGTCGGCAGGCGCGAACCGGCGCCGAGCTGGCTCTTCAGCATCGCCTCGCCGAACGTGCGGCCTGCGCCCATCACCTCGCCGGTCGAACGCATCTCCGGCCCGAGGATCGGGTCGACGCCGGGGAACTTGTTGAACGGGAAGACCGCTTCCTTGACCGAAAAGTACGGAGGGATCACTTCGCGCGGCGTCTTTCCGTCTTTGCCCTTCTGGCTCGCAAGGCTCTGGCCGACCATGCAGCGCGCCGCGATCTTCGCGAGCGGCTGGCCGGTCGCCTTCGAGACGAACGGCACGGTACGCGATGCACGCGGATTGACTTCGAGGACATAGACGACGGCGTTGTCACCCTCCCCTTGAATCGCGAACTGCACGTTCATCAACCCGACAACCTTGAGCGCCTTCGCCATCGCGATCGTCTGGCGCCGCATCTCGTCCTGCAGCGCCTTCGGCAGCGAGTACGGCGGCAGCGAACAGGCCGAGTCGCCGGAGTGGATGCCCGCCTGCTCGACGTGCTCCATGATCCCGCCGATCATCACCTCGGTGCCATCGCTGATGCAGTCGACATCGACCTCGATCGCGTCGTCGAGAAAACGGTCAAGCAGCACCGGCGATTTCTCGCTGACGCGGACGGCCTCGCGCATGTAGCGCTCCAGGTCCTTGTCGCCGTGCACGATCTCCATCGCGCGGCCGCCGAGCACGTAGCTCGGGCGCACGACCAGCGGGTAGCCGATCTCTTGCGCCAACCCGAGCGCAGCCTCTTCGGTGCGCGCAATGCGGTTCGGCGGCTGCTTCAGGCCGATCTCGTGCAGCAGCGCCTGAAAGCGCTCGCGGTCCTCGGCCATGTCGATGCTGTCGGGCGTGGTGCCGACGATCGGAACGCCATACCGCTCCAGATCGAGCGCGAGCTTCAGCGGCGTCTGGCCGCCGTACTGCACGATCACGCCAACCGGCTTCTCCTTGTCGACGATCTCGAGCACGTCTTCGAGCGTGACCGGCTCGAAGTACAAGCGATCCGAGGTGTCGTAGTCGGTCGACACGGTCTCGGGGTTGCAGTTGACCATGATGGTCTCGTAGCCGTCTTCGCGCATCGCGAGGGCGGCGTGGACGCAGCAGTAGTCGAACTCGATGCCCTGGCCAATGCGGTTCGGGCCGCCGCCGAGCACCATGATCTTCTTGGCGTTGGTCGGCGCGGCCTCGCACTCCTCGTCATACGTCGAGTACATGTACGCAGTCTGCGTCGCGAACTCGGCTGCGCAAGTGTCGACACGCTTGTAGACCGGGCGGATGTTCAGCGCATGGCGCGTCTTGCGCACCTCGTGCTGATTGGTGCCGAGCAGCTTGGCGAGCCGGCGATCCGAGAAGCCCTTCTGCTTCAAGAAGCGCAGCTCGTCCTTCGACAGATCGGCCAGCGTGCGGCCCGTGATCGCCTGCTCGTGCTGAACGAGCTGCTCGATCTGCGCGAGGAACCACGGGTCGATCGCCGTCTCCTCGAACACTTCCTGCAGGCTCATGCCAATGCGGAACGCGTCGCCGACGTAGAGGATGCGCTCCGGCCCGGCTTCGCCGATCTCCTGGACGATCTCTTCGCGGTCGGTGCTGCGCTCGGAGAGGCCGTCGATCCCGGTCTCCAAGCCGCGCAGCGCCTTCTGAAAACTCTCCTGGAAGGTGCGGCCCATCGCCATCACCTCGCCGACCGACTTCATCTGCGTCGTCAGGCGCGAATCGGCGGCCGGGAACTTCTCGAACGCGAAGCGCGGGATCTTCGTGACGACGTAGTCGATGCTCGGCTCGAACGACACCGGCGTCGCGCCACCCGTGATGTCGTTGCGCAGCTCGTCGAGCGTGTAGCCCACGGCGAGCTTGGCGGCGACCTTCGCGATCGGGAAGCCGGTCGCCTTCGACGCCAGCGCCGACGAACGCGACACGCGCGGGTTCATCTCGATCACGACCATGCGGCCGTCCTGCGGGTTGATCGAGAACTGCACGTTCGAGCCGCCGGTGTCGACGCCGATCTCGCGCAGGATCGCGATCGAGGCGTTGCGCAGCAACTGGTATTCCTTGTCGGTCAGCGTCTGCGCCGGCGCCACCGTGATCGAG
>JANXVK010000235.1 GCA_025351675.1 Rhizobacter sp. | reverse complement strand
GGCGGCTTCTACGTGATGCCGACCGAGTTCATGCGCGCGCTGCGCCAGATCTGCGACCAGCACGGCATCGTGCTGGTCTGCGACGAGATCCAGACCGGCTTCGCGCGCACCGGCAAGATGTTCGCGATGGAGCACCATGATGTGCTGCCCGACATCATGACGATGGCCAAGAGCCTCGCCGGCGGCGTGCCGCTCTCGGCGGTGTGCGGCCGCGCCGAGATCATGGATGCGCCGGCGCCGGGCGGTCTCGGCGGCACCTACGCAGCCAACGCGCTGGCGATCGCGAGCGCGCACGCTGTGCTCGACGTGATCGAAGATGAACAACTCTGCGCCCGCGCCGAGGTGCTGGGGCAGAAGCTGAAGGTCCACCTGAACGCGCTGCGCGCCAAGGTGCCGGGCATTTCCGACGTGCGCGGTCTGGGCTCGATGGTCGCGGTCGAATTCGCGAAGGCCGACGGCACGCCGGACGCAGACTTCACGAAGCTCATCGTCACGCGCGCACAGGCCGCCGGCCTGCTGCTGCTGACCTGCGGCGTGTACGGCAACGTCGTGCGCTTCCTGTTCCCGCTGACGATCCAGGACGCGGTCTTCGACGAGGGAATGGCCATCCTCGCCAAGGCCATGACGGCTTGAGGACGACGCACATGCTGAAGCTCAAAGATCCGACCCTGTTCAAGCAACAGGCCTACATCGCCGGCGCCTGGGTCGACGCCGACAACGGAGAAACGGTGGCCGTCACCAACCCCGCGACCGGCGAGCAGCTCGGCACCGTGCCGATGTGCGGCACCGCCGAAACGCTGCGCGCAATCGCGGCGGCCGACACCGCGCAGAAGCAGTGGCGCAACGTGCCCGCCAAGGAACGCGCCGCGATCCTGCGCAAGCTGAACGACCTGATGCTCGCGAACGCCGACGACCTGGCGCTGATCATGACCAGCGAGCAGGGCAAGCCGCTCGCCGAGGCGAAGGGCGAGATCGCCTACGCCGCGTCGTTCATCGAGTGGTTCGCCGACGAGGCGCGCCGCGTCTACGGCGACACGATCCCGGCGACCTCGAACGACAAACGCATCATCACGTTGAAGCAGCCGGTCGGCACGACCGCGGCGATCACGCCGTGGAACTTCCCGACCGCGATGCTGACCCGCAAGGCCGGTCCGGCGCTCGCCGCCGGCTGCTCGATGGTCGTCAAGCCGGCGACGCAGACGCCGTTCTCCGCGCTCGCGTTCGCGGTGCTGGCCGAGCGCGCCGGCGTGCCGAAGGGCCTGCTCGCGGTGCTGACCGGCTCGGCCGCGCAGATCGGCGGCGAGATGACGCGCAACCCGCTGGTACGCAAGCTCACCTTCACCGGCTCGACCGAAGTCGGCCGCACGCTGATGCGCCAGAGCGCCGACACGATCAAGAAGCTCTCGCTCGAACTCGGCGGCAACGCGCCGTTCATCGTGTTCGACGATGCCGACATCGACGCTGCGGTCGACGGCGCGATGATCTCGAAGTATCGGAACACCGGCCAGACCTGTGTGTGCGCGAACCGCATCTACGTGCAGCGCCCGGTGCTGCAGGCCTTCACCGACAAGCTGGTCGCGAAGGTCAAGGCGCTCAAGGTCGGCAACGGGCTGGAGGCCGGCGTCACGCAAGGCCCGCTGATCGACGCAAAGGCGGTCGCGAAGATCGAGGAGCACATCGCCGACGCCCGCGCCAAGGGCGGCGAGGTGCTGACTGGCGGCAAGCGCCACGCGCTCGGCGGCCTGTTCTTCGAGCCGACTGTGATCGGCGGCGCAACCGCCGCGATGCTGTTCGCGAAGGAAGAAACCTTCGGCCCGCTCGCGCCGATCTTTGTGTTCGACACCGAGGCCGAGGTCATCGAACGCGCAAACGACAGCGAGTTCGGCCTCGCCGCGTATTTCTACAGCCGCGACATCGGCCGCGTGATGCGCGTCGCCGAACAGCTCGAGTCGGGCATCGTCGGCGTCAACACCGGGCTGATCTCGACCGCCGAAGCGCCGTTCGGCGGTGTCAAGCAGTCGGGCCTCGGTCGCGAAGGCTCGAAGTACGGTCTCGACGATTTCCTCGAGGTCAAGTACGTCTGCCTCGGCGGCCTCGACAGGTAGCCCACGGCCTGCGTCCTCGGGATTCAGCCGCGCCGGCGGCTGTGGTCATATGCGTCGCGACCCGTGTCGGGTCGAAAGGATGCGCGATGCTCACCGATTCCCAACTGCAGCAGATCATGCCGAACCTCGCGGCGGCCAAGCGCGCGCTCTACCTGCCGCACCTGAACGCGGCATTGCGTGCGCACGGGATCGACACCGCGTTGCGCACCGCCGCGTTCATCGCGCAACTGGCACACGAATCCGGTGAATTCCGCTGGATGGAAGAGATCTGGGGCCCGACCGACGCGCAGCGCCGCTACGAGCCGCCGAGCGATCTGGCGCGGCGCTTGGGCAACACCGAGGTGGGTGACGGCAAGCGCTTCAAGGGCCGCGGGCCGATCCAGATCACCGGGCGTTTCAACTACCGGACCTACGGCGACCTGCTCGGCATCGACCTGGCGGCCGAGCCCGCGAAAGCGGCCACGCCGGAGGTCGCGTTCGCGACGGCGGGCCTGTACTGGCAGCGCAACGGCTTGAACGAGCTCGCCGACGCGCGCCAGTTCGTGACGATCACGAAGCGCATCAACGGCGGCACCAACGGCCTGGCCGACCGGCAGATGCACTACGCCCGCGCGCTCGCGGTGCTGGTCGCGCCGGTGCCGCGCAGCCTGCCGCTGCCGCGCGGGCACGAGGCGATCGTGGCGGCGTCGAAGCCCGGTGTCGCGACCAAGGCCACGAAGAAGTTGGCCGTGAAGAAGCCTGTCGCGAAGCGGGCGGCGCCGGCGAAAACAGCCGCCGGCAAGACCGCCACGAAGAAGGTAGCGACCGGGCACAAGGCCTGACCCGGCGTGATCTCGCACGTTTTTTGCTCGCTGTTCGCCGGATCGAAGCGGCGCGCCCGTGCCAGACTCGGGCGATTCGTCCGGGTGGGGTCATGTCGTTCTTCAATCCCAAGCGTCTGAGTTGCGGTGTCGTGATCCTGAACCGGGATCGCGAACTGCTGCTGTGCCACGTCACCGGGCAGAACCACTGGGACCTGCCCAAAGGCGGCATCGACCCAGGCGAGACGCCGCTCGACGCCGCGCTGCGCGAAACGCGTGAAGAGAGCGGGCTGTGGCTGCAGCCCGACGCGCTCTTCGACCTCGGCCGGTTCGCGTACACGAACAAGAAAAACCTGCACCTGTTTGCCACGCTGATGCCGCGTTTCGACCTGAAGCAGTTGCGCTGCGAGACCCGCTACCTCGATCGCTACTCCGGCCGCCAATTGCCCGAGATGGACGGCTTCGGCTGGTTCGCGTTCGAGCGCGTCGCGGCGCTGTGCACACCGAAGATGGCGACGGTGCTGGGCAGTCGCATCAGCCTGGTCGGGCTGCTGGCGCAACTCACCAACGCGCCGCCGATCGACATCGTCACAGCCGCCGCTACCGCCTGAGCCGGCGCGGGCATCAGGTGTCGAACAAGCCGGGCGCG
>JANXVK010000196.1 GCA_025351675.1 Rhizobacter sp. | reverse complement strand
GGCGGCTTGGCGATGTAGGTCGAGCCCGGCCAGTCGTACACCTGGCCGCTGGCGGACTTCACCTTCTCCCACAGCTTGCCGGGCTTGCGCGCCACCTTGTCGTAGTTCGCCTTGAAGGCTTCGCCGTTCATCGCGTACTTCATCAGCGCGTGGATTTCGTCGCTGGTCGGCCAGATGTCGCCGAGGTAGATGTCGCGCCCGCCCTTGCCTTTGCCGAGCGGCTCGGACATGACGTCCTTGAGCACGGTTCCGGCGATCGCGTAGGCGACGACCAGTGGCGGGCTGGCGAGAAAGTTGGCCTTGATGTTCGGGTGGATGCGCGCCTCGAAGTTGCGGTTGCCCGAGAGTACGGCGGCGCAGATCAGGTCGTTCTGCTGAATCGCCTCGTTGAACTCCGGTCGCAAGTCGCCGGCGTTACCGATGCAGGTCGTGCAGCCGTAGGCCGCCACATTGAAGCCGAGCTTCTCCAGATACGGCAGCAGCCCGGCCTTCTCGAGGTACTCGGTGACGATGCGCGAGCCCGGCGCGAGCGAGGTCTTGATGTGCGGCTGCACTTTCAGTCCGGCCTCGACCGCCTTCTTCGCGAGCAGGCCGGCGGCGAGCAGCACGCTCGGGTTCGAGGTGTTGGTGCACGACGTGATCGCCGCGATCAAGACGTCGCCGTTGCCGAGCGACATGTCGCCGATCTTCGGCTGCCTCGACGCGGCTTCGGACTGCGCCGATTCCAGGGTCGGGTGCCCGCCGACCATCTCGACGACCTGGCGCGGCGCGCCCGGCGCGTTCGCCGGCGCGGCGGGCGGCACCTTTTCGGCCGCGTCGGCCGCGCGCACCATGTGGCGCGTGAGCAGATGCGCGGCCGGCTGGTTGAAGCCGGCCTCGGTTGGCGGCTTGCTGAACAGCGATGTGAACTGCGACTTGACGTTGCCGAGCTCGATCCGGTCCTGCGGGCGCTTCGGGCCCGCCAGGCTCGGCGCCACCGTGCCGAGGTCGAGCGTCACGACCTGGCTGTAGTCCACGTCGCCGGTGCGCGGCGCGCCGAACAGACCTTGCGCCTTGAAGTAGGCCTCGAACGCCTCGATCTCGGCCGTGGTGCGGCCGGTGCCGCGAAAGTACTCGATCGTCTTCTCGTCGACCGGGAAGAAGCCCATCGTCGCGCCGTACTCGGGCGCCATGTTGCCGATCGTCGCGCGGTCGGGCAGCGGCAGCTGGCTCGTGCCTTCGCCGAAGAACTCGACGAACTTGCCGACGACTTTTTCGCGGCGCAGGATCTCGGTGACCGTCAACACCAGGTCGGTCGCGGTCACGCCTTCGCGCAGGCGCCCGGTGAACTCGAAGCCGACCACGTCGGGCGTCAGGAAGTACACCGGCTGGCCGAGCATGCCCGCCTCGGCCTCGATGCCGCCGACGCCCCAGCCGACCACGCCGATGCCGTTGATCATCGTCGTGTGGCTGTCGGTGCCGACGAGGCTGTCGGGGTAGTAGACAGTCTCTTTCGTCAGCTTGTCCTTCGCCTTGTGGACGCCGCGCGCGAGGTACTCCAGGTTCACCTGGTGCACGATGCCGAAGCCCGGCGGCACGACGCCGAAGGTATCGAACGCCTGCATGCCCCATTTCATGAACTGGTAGCGCTCCTCGTTGCGCTTGAACTCCAGCTTCATGTTCAGGTCGAGCGAGTTCTTCTTGCCGTAGTGGTCGATCATGATCGAATGATCGACGACCAAATCGACCGGCACCAGTGGCTCGATCGTCTTCGGGTCCTTGCCCATCGCGGCGGCGACGTTGCGCATCGCGGCCAGGTCGGCGAGCAACGGCACGCCGGTGAAGTCTTGCAAGACGACACGCGCGACGACGAACGGAATCTCGTTGCTGCGCTCGGCCTGCGGCGTCCAGTTCGCCAACTCGGCGACGTGCTCCTTCGTCACCTTGATGCCGTCGCAGTTGCGCAGCACCGATTCGAGCACGATGCGGATCGACACCGGCAACCGGCTCACGTTCGGAAACTGTTTGGCCAGCGCGGGCAACGAGTAGAACCGGCCCTCCTTGCCGGAGGCGGTTTTGAAGGTCTTGCGCGTGGTCGCGAAGGCGTGGGCGGGACGGGCTTCGGAACTCTTGATCTTGGCCATGCGGGCACCTCGTCGAGAAAGCAGGTTTGGACAAAACCCATTGTGTCAGCAGACGATGACGCCCGCGCGGCGGGTGGAGTCGGACCGATCGCGGCGGGCGCGCCTCGCTCAGCCGGGATTCGGCAGGTGGCGCACCGAGAGCACGCCATCGATCGCACGCAGCGCGTCGAGCACCTGCGGCGCGACCGGGCTGTCGACATCGACCAGCGTGTAGGCCATGTCGCCGCGCGACTTGTTGACCATGTTGTGGATGTTCAGCCCGGCGGCGGCCATCGCGGTCGAGATCTGACCGAGCATGTTCGGCACGTTCGCGTTTGCGATCGCGATGCGGTGCGCCGATTCGCGCGCCATGCTGACGTGCGGAAAGTTGACCGCGTTGGTCACGTTGCCGTGCTCCAGATAGTCACGCAGCTGGTCGACGACCATGATCGCGCAGTTCTCTTCCGCCTCCGCGGTGGAGGCGCCGAGGTGCGGCAGCGCGAGCACCTGCGGGTGGGCATGCGCGGCGGGGCTCGGAAAGTCACAGGCATACCAGGCGAGTTTCTTCGCGTCGAGCGCGGCGAGCACGGCGGCCTCGTTCACCACGCCTTCGCGCGAAAAATTCATCAGCACCGCGCCGGCGCGCATCAGACCGAGGTTGTCGGCGTTGACGAGATCGCGGGTCGCGTCGATCAGCGGCACGTGCAGGGTCACGAAGTCGGCGTTCTTCAGCACGTCGGCGACGCTCGCGGCCTTCTTCACTTGCGCGGGCAGGCTCCACGCGGCGTCGACCGTGATGTGCGGGTCAAAGCCGTGGACGTCCATGCCGAGCTTGATCGCCGCATCGGCGACCAGACAGCCGACCTTGCCGAGGCCGACGATGCCCAGCGTGTGGCCGGCGAGCTCGAAGCCGGCGAAAGCTTTCTTGCCGTCCTCGACGGCCTTCCCCATGTGGGGCGATGCGGCATCGAGCCCGGCGACGAAGCGCAGCGCCGGCGCGAGGTTGCGCGCGGTCATCAGCATCGCGGCGAGCACGAGTTCTTTCACCGCGTTGGCGTTCGCGCCCGGCGCGTTGAAGACCGGCACGCCACGCTCGCTCATCGCCTTGACCGGGATGTTGTTGGTGCCGGCGCCGGCGCGCGCGATTGCGACGACGCTGGGTGCGATCGCGAGCGTGTGCATGTCGGCCGAACGCACGAGCACTGCATCCGGCGCGGCCACATCCTTGCCGACCGCATAGCGGTCGGCCGGCAGCCGCTTCAGGCCGTTGGCCGAGATCTGGTTCAGCACCAGGACTTGGAAGCGCCCGGCGTCAGCCATGCGAGGCCTCGAACTCCTTCATCCAGGCCACCAGCGCCTGCACGCCCTCGATCGGCATCGCGTTGTAGATCGACGCGCGCATGCCGCCGACGGCGCGGTGGCCCTTGAGTTGAAGCATGCCGCGCGCCTCTGCGCCCTTGAGAAACGCCGCATCGAGTGCGTCGTCTTTCAGCTTGAACGGCACGTTCATCAGCGAGCGGTCTTCGCGCTGGATCGGGCTGCTGTAGAACGAGGTGGCGTCGAGAAAGTCGTAGAGCACCGCCGCCTTCTTGCGGTTGTGCGCTTCCATCGCGACCAGGCCGCCGCGCGTCTTGATCCAGTTGAAGACGAGGCCGGCGATGTAGATCGCATAGGTCGGCGGGGTGTTCAGCATCGAGTCGTTGGCGGCTTGTTCAGCGTAGTTGAAGGCCGAGGGCGTGATCGGCAGCGCGCCGCCGAGCAGGTCGTCGCGCACGACCACGATCGTCAGGCCGGCCGGGCCGATGTTCTTTTGCGCGCCGCCGTAGATCAGGCCGAATTTCGACACGTCCAACGGCCGCGACATGATGTTGGACGACACGTCAGCAATCAGCGGCACATCGCCGACGTCGGGCGTGAAGTGATATTCGATGCCGCCGATGGTCTCGTTCGCGCAGATGTGCACGTAGGCGGCGTTCGGGTCGAGCTTCCAGGTCTCGCGCTTGGGCACGCGGTCGAACCTGGTGTCTTCGGAGCTGGCAACGACGTTGATCTTCGCGTACTTGCCCGCCTCCTTGATCGACTTCTTCGACCACTCGCCGGTGTTGACGTAGTCGGCGCTGGTGCGGCCGCGCAGCATGTTCATCGGCACGATCGCGTTCTCGCCGATCGCGCCGCCCTGCATGAACAGCACCTTGTAGTTCGACGGGATCGCAAGCAGCTCGCGCAGCAGCGCCTCGCACTCGGCGTGGATCGAGATGAACTCCCTGCCGCGGTGGCTCATTTCCATCACCGACATGCCCGAGCCGTGCCAGTCGAGCATCTCGTCGGCTGCCTGGCGCAGCACGGATTCGGGCAGGGCGGCGGGGCCGGCGCTGAAGTTGAAAACTCGGGTCATGGAAGCAGGTCTCCGACGGAGCTGGTGAAGGTGGGCCGGCAAGCTTAGCCGAACCCTGCGGGTGCGCCCTGTTAGATTCCCCGGATGGCCGAAATGGAACCCCCACGCTCACGGCGTTTGCAGCCCCCCGAGGGGGCGGCCGGCGCCTTGGGGCGGCCCGGCGCCGCCGGCATGACCTTCTTCTGGCACGACTACGAAACCTTCGGCCGCGTGCCGCGCCGCGACCGGCCATCGCAGTTTGCCGGCGTGCGCACCGACGCCGATCTGAACGAGATTGGCGCGCCGCTGATGCAGTATTGCCAGCCCGCGCCCGACTCTCTGCCCGAGCCCGAGGCCTGCCTGCTGACCGGCATCACGCCACAGCGCTGTCTCGAACAGGGCGTGCCCGAGCACCGCTTCGCCGACGCGATCGAGCAGCAGCTTGGAGCACCCGGCACGGTCGGCGTCGGCTACAACTCGATCCGGTTCGACGACGAGGTCACGCGGCATCTGTTCTGGCGCAACCTGATCGACCCGTATGCGCGCGAGTGGCAGAACGAGTGTGGCCGCTGGGATCTGCTCGACGTGGTGCGCACCACTTGGGCGCTGCGCCCCGAAGGCATCGAGTGGCCGGTGCACGACGACGGCAAACCATCGTTCAAGCTCGAACACCTGACCGCCGCGAACAAGCTCGTGCACGCGGCCGCGCACGATGCGCTGTCGGACGTGCGCGCGACGATCGCGCTGGCCAACCTGATCAAGACGCGCCAGCCGCGGCTGTGGGAGTTCTGCCTGAAGCTGCGCAGCAAACACGAGGTCGTCAAAGAGATGGGCGTCGGCAAGCCCTTCCTGCACATCTCGGGCATGTACGGCACCGAGCGCGGTTGCATCGCGTTGGTGTGGCCGATCGCGCCGCATCCGACGAACAAGAACGAGATCGTCGTGTGGGATCTGGCGGTCGACCCGAGCGAGCTGTTCACGCTCGGCGTCGACGAGATCCGCACCCGCATGTTCACGCGCAGCAGCGAGCTGCCCGAAGGCGTGACGCGGTTGCCGATCAAGACCATCCACATCAGCAAGTCGCCGATCGTGATCGGCAACCTGAAGACGCTGAGCGATGCGATGGCTTTGAGATGGGGCGTCGACATTCCGCAGGCGCTGCGCCATGCCGAGCTGATCGCGCAGAAGGCGAGCCTGCTCGCCGGCATGTGGCCCGCGATCTTCGAGCGGCCGGCGCGCGCGGGCGCGACCGACGTCGACGAAGACCTGTACGGCGGTTTCGTCGGCAACGAGGATCGCCGCACGCTGCAGAAGCTGCGCACGCTTGACGGCGCGCAGCTCGCGGCGAAGCGCCCCGTGTTCAGCGATGCTCGGCTCGATGAGCTGTTCTTCCGCTACCGCGCGCGCAACTTCCCCGAGTCGTTGAACCCGGCCGAGCAGACGCAGTGGCTCGGCCACTGCGCGCACCGCCTGCACGACGGCGCTGGCGGCGGGTTGACGCTCGAAGCCTTTTTCGAGCAGATCGACGTGCTCGGCGAAGAGGCCGATGAGCGCGGCCAGGACATCCTCGGCGCGCTGGTCGACTACGCGACGCAGATCGCACCCGAGCGCGACTGAGCGTCTCCCGCTGCGCCCGCCCGCGCGGCGAGGCGTTTTCCTCGGAGTTGCCAAATGAGTGCGCCGACTGCGGACTGTCGTGCGTGACAGGCGATGCGTGGTCAATGAAACGACTTTCGCGAACGACCGCTTCCTGACGCCTGCGATACGTTGCTGCGACTGGCGTCGCGTGGAGCGATTGCCAGCACCGGTATCCCCGAGCCCGAAGCTTCTCGGGGTTTCACGCGGTTCATCGCAGAAACCGATCGATATATAGCCGATCCGTGGTTTACCGATAGAGGGCGTGGTGCGAAAGTGAAGTTGCAATGGGCCGGCCAACAGGCCGGCCAACAGGCCGGGCCACTGAGCCCGACGAGCAATTGCAGCTGCCCCGAACTACCGGAGACCGCATGAACACCAACGCAGACCTCGCCATCGACGAGGTGCTCCCGCCCCCGAAGCTCGCCGCGCTCGGTTTGCAGCACGTTTTGGTGATGTATGCCGGAGCCGTCGCCGTGCCCTTGATCATCGGCGGCGCGCTGAAACTACCCAAAGATCAGATCGCGTGGCTGATCAGCGCCGACCTGTTCTGCTGTGGCATCGTCACGCTGATCCAGTGCATCGGCATCTGGAATGTCGGCATCCGTTTGCCGGTGATGATGGGCGTGGCCTTCACCGCCATTCCGCCAATCATCGCCACCGGTGCCACGCCGGGCTTGGGCATGCCGGCGGTGTTCGGTGCCGTCATCGGGTCGGGCTTGTTCACGCTGTTCGCGGCGCCCTACATCAGCCGCCTGATTCGCTGGTTTCCGCCCGTCGTGACGGGAACCGTGGTCTTGCTGGTCGGCGTCTCGCTGATGAAGGTAGGGATCAACTGGGCTGCGGGCGGCCAGCCGATGCTGCCCGGCCCCGCGGGGCCGATCCCGAACCCGGCCTACGGCGCGCCGATCAACTTGGCGATCGCCGGCTCCGTGCTGGTGTCGATCCTGTTGATCTCGGCGCTGTTCAAAGGCTTTGTCGCGAACGTCGCCGTGCTGCTGGGGCTGTGCGTCGGCTTCGTCCTTGCGTTCGCTTTGGGCCGGGTGAATTTCGACGGGGTCGCGAATGCAGACTGGGTCAGCGTGATCCTGCCGTTTCACTTCGGCATGCCGACCTTCGACCTGATGTCCACCGTCACCCTGTGCCTGGTGATGGTGGTGATGATGATCGAATCGCTGGGCCTGTTTCTGGCGTTGGGCGACATCACCGGTCGCAAGCTTGACGCGGCCGATCTCGCGCGTGGCCTGAGGGCCGACGGCGTGGGCAACATCGTCGGCGGCATCTTCGGCACGTTCACCTACACGTCGTACTCGCAGAACGTCGGGCTGGTGCAGGTCACCGGCGTCAAGAGCCGCTGGGTGGTGGCGGCGGCCGGCGTGATTCTGGTCGTGCTCGGCTGCCTGCCCAAACTCTCGTTCGTGGTGGCAGCGGTTCCGTACGCGGTGGTCGGCGGTGCCGGTCTGGTGATGTTCGGCATGGTCGCCTCGACCGGCGTCAAGATCCTGGGCTCCGTCGACTTCGCGGGCAACCGCGGCAACCTCTACGTCGTCGCCGTCAGCCTCGCCTTCGGCATGATCCCGGTGGTCAGCGACCGGTTCTTCGCGCAGCTGCCCGACTTGGCAGCGCGCTTCTTCCACAACGGCATCCTGACCGGCACTTTGTCCGCGGTGCTGTTGAACGCGCTCTTTCAGTGGCGTCATCGGCCGACGGCTTCGCTGCTGGCCGCGTCGCTGCAGCGGCCGGCACACTGAGGGGCCCCCTGATGAACTTCCGCTTGAACATCAACGGCGCCGTTCGGTCGGTCGACGCCCATCCGGACATGCCGCTGCTGTGGGTGCTGCGTGACCTTCTCGGCTACACCGGCACCAAATTCGGCTGCGGTGCCGGCCTGTGCGGCGCCTGCACGGTCCACATCGACGGCAAAGCCGCGCGCTCGTGCATCACCCCGGTGCGCAGCGCGGCGAGGGCGAAGATCACCACGATCGAGGGGCTGTCCGCGCACAACGATCATCCGGTGCAGCAGGCCTGGATCGCCGAGCAGGTACCGCAATGCGGCTACTGCCAGTCCGGCATGATCATGGCCGCTGCGGCGCTGCTGAAGGAGAACAAGCGTCCGAGCAGCGCCGACATCGCCGCCGCAATGACGAACGTGTGCCGCTGCGGCACGTATCCGCGGGTCGAGCTGGCGATCAAGCGCGCCGCCGCTGCCGCATGAGGAGGCACCGATGAAAGCGCTGACGATTGATCGCCGCCGTCTTCTGCAGGCCGGCGCCGCCGCGAGTGCGGGCCTCGTCCTCGGCTTCAGGCTGCCAGTGGCGGTCGCGCAGGGGCAGCCGCCGCGCGATCCAGACGACGTCAATGCCTGGCTTCGGATCGCGCCCGACGGCGCGGTGGTGATCATGGTGCCGTCGGCCGAGTTGGGGCAGGGTGTCTACACGTCCGCCCCGATGCTCATCGCCGAGGAACTGGAGTGCGACTGGCGGCGCGTCAGCGCCGAACTCGCGCCGACCGATCCGGTCTACGCCAACCGCATGTTCAAGGTGCAGGCCACCGCGAGCAGCACGTCTGCGCGCTGGTCGTTCGAGCCGTTGCGGCGCATCGGCGCGACGGCGCGCGAAATGCTCAAGCAGGCGGCCGCCGATTCGTGGGGGGCTCCGATCGCCGAATGCGAGGCGAGCAACGGCGCTGTCACCCACAAGCCGACCGGCCGTGTGTCGAGCTACGGTGAACTCGCGCCGCGCGCCGCGCATCTGCCCCGACCGGCTCAGGTGACGCTGAAGGACCGATCGAAGTGGACGCTGATCGGCCGGCCGATCGCGCGGCTCGACATTCCACTGAAAACCTGCGGCGCGGCGACGTTCGGCGTCGACGTGAAGGTGCCCGGCATGCTGATCGGCACGGTCGCCGCGTGCCCGGTGTTCGGCGGCACGTTGACACGCGTCGACGTCAAACCTGCGCTGGCGGTGCGCGGGGTGACGCAGGTGGTGCCGCTCCCTGATGCGGTGGTCGTACTCGCGGACAGCTACTGGACCGCGAAACAGGGCTTGGCGCGCCTGACGCCCGAGTGGGCGTTGCCCGCCGGCGCCGCGGCCCAGGGTGACGCACTGATGGCCGCGTATCGCAAGGCCGCGGCCGAGGCGAACACCCTGGCCAAGCGCAACGGCGACCCCGAGGCGGTGTTCGCCCGCGGCGCGGCACGCGTCGAGGCCGAGTACGAGGTTCCGTACCTCGCGCACGCAACGATGGAGCCAATGAATGCCACGGCCGACGTGCGCGACGACCGCGCCGAGATCTGGGGGCCGACGCAGGTGTGCGGCGAGATCGCACACATGCTCGCACCCCTGATTGGTCTGCCCGAAGACCGCATCGTGGTGCACTCGACCTTCGTCGGCGGCGGCTTCGGCCGGCGCGAGGAGTTCGACGTGTTCATGCAGGCCGCTGCGGCGTCGAAGGCGGCAAAGCGCCCGGTGAAGCTGATCTGGTCGCGCGAAGAAGACATTCAGCACGACTTCTACCGACCCGCCGCAGCGGCGCGCTTCGCCGCCGTGCTCGGCGAGGGCGGCAGCGTGCAGGCACTCGAAGCGCGCCTGGCGTGCTCGTCGATCTACATCCGCAATTTTCCCGCGCGCGTGAAGGACGGCGTCGACCCCAAGTCGGTCGAAGGCGCCGTGGATGTGCCCTACGCGCTGCCGAACTTCGCCGTGCGCCACGCCATGCTCAACACGGCGGTGCCGGTCGGCTTCTGGCGCGGCGTGGGCTACACGCAGAACTGCTTCTTCTTCGAGAGCTTCGTCGATGAACTGGCGCACCGGGCGGGGCAGGACCCGCTCGCGTTCCGGCTCGCGCTGCTGCGCGAACAACCGCGCCACGCCGAGTTGCTGCGGCGGCTGGCCCGCCGCGCCGACTGGGGCGCGGCCCGGACCGGGCAGCACCGGGGCATCGCGTTGTCGGACGCTTGGGGTTCGATTTGCGGCAGCGTCGTGGAACTGTCGGTGCGCGACAAGAAGATCGAGATCCATCGCGTGGTCTGCGCGATCGACAGCGGCACCGTCATCAACCCGGCCACCGTCGAGCGCCAGCTCGAAGGCGCGACGATTTGGGCCCTGGCGGCCACGCTCAACGGCGAGATCACCATTCGCGACGGGCGCGTGCAGCAGTCCAACTTTCACGACTATCCGCTGCCGCATCTGGCACACACGCCGCGCATCGAATGCGAACTGATCGAGAGCGGCGCGAAGATCGGTGGCGTCGGTGAGTCAGGTGTTCCGCCGTTCGCGCCGGCACTGGCGAACGCGATCTTCGCCGCGACGGGCGAGCGACTGCGCTCGCTGCCGTTGAGCCGGCACGGCTATTCGCTCGCGTAGCGCGGCGCCGGCGGTTCGGCGCGTCGGCCGGCAGTGCACACCGGCCGTGGCCCGCTCACTCGCGCGGCGCCGCGAACTTGGTCCGCACGAGCAACTCGCGAAATTTCTGCGCCGCCGGCGACAGCGAGCGGTCGGCGTGAAACAGCAGCGAGATCTCGCGCGTGATCACTGGCCGGCCGACTTTTTTCACCGTCAGGCCGAACGAAGTGGCCAGCTTCGCCACCGTGGTGGTCATCACCGCGACGCCCATCCCGGCCTCGACCATGCCGACAATGGTCAGCGGCAGCGAGACCTCGTGGCTGCGCGTCATCGTGATGCCCTCGCGTGCCAGCGCGAGGTCCAGCTGCTCCCGCAGCGGGTTGCCGGGCCGCGAACCGATGATCGGTACCGGTGCCAGGTCGCGCCACGTCAACTCGGCCTTCTTGCCGAGCGGGTGACCGGGCGGCAACAGCGCGATGAACGTATCGGAGCCGATGACCTGGGTCGCAAGATCGTGGCGGCTGCCGGACTCGGTGCCAATGCCAAAGTCGGCCTCGCCGGCCCGCACCAGTTCCAGCACCTCCGGTTGCGGTACGTCGTAGACAGTGACGACGATGCCCGGATGCTCCTTCGCGAAGCTCTGAATCAGACGCGGCAGGATCAGCGCGGCCTGCAGCGACGACGCGGCGATGGCCACGCGGCCGCGGCTGAGTGCTTTCAGCTCACTCAGGTTCTCGAGTGCGTGGTCGAGATCTGACAGCGACTTGCGGGCCAGCGGCACGATCTCCTCGCCCGCCTGGGTCAGGCGCAGCGCGCGCGTGTGCCGGTCGAACAGCCGCAGGCCGAGGTTGCCCTCCAATTCACGGATCAAGGTGCTGATGGTCGATTGCGAAACATCCAGCTTGTCCGCGGCGCGTGTGAAGTGCCCCTCGACCGCCACCGCCAGAAACGCCCGCAGCTGGCGCAAGGTCACATTCATCGGGCTTGGCAATGAAATCTCCTCATTCATCGGGTGCCGAGCTTAGGCGAGGCTCGATGCGATCGGCCCTCACGCTTTCCCGCAACCAGGCTATTCATCGCATTAGTCAATCAATATATATAACTCCAGTCGTTTACCGATCATGCCGATGCTGCCAGCATGACTTCCATGCAGCCATCCATCACCTTGAGGACCGCATGACATGAGGTGCTTCGACTATCACGAACCGGCAACGCTCGACGAGGCCGTGACCCTGCTGCGCCGCTGCCGAGGCGAAGCCACCGTGCTCGCCGGCGGCACCGATCTGCTGGTGCAGATGAAGGAGCACATCCGCACCCCCGCGCATGTCGTCAACATCAAGAAAATACTCGACCTCGACGACCTGAGGTTCGACGCTGCCGGCCTGCACATCGGCGCGCTGACAACGACGCGGGCGGTCGAGACCTCGGCCGTCGTGCAACGCCACTACGCCAGCTTGTGCCAGGCCGTGACCCACTTCGCGTCGATCCAGGTGCGCAACCGCGCGACCGTGATCGGCAACGTCTGCCGCGCCTCGCCGTCGGCCGACACGCTGCCGCCGTTGATCGCCGATGGAGCCGTGCTGCACGTCCTCGGGCCGGACGGCCGGCGTGAGGTCACACTCGAGGATTTCTGCACCGGCCCGGGCAAGACCGTGCTGGCCGCCGACGAGCTGGTGACGCACATCGTCGTGCCGGTGCCGCCGGCGCACACCGGCAAGGCTTACATCAAGCATGGCCGGCGCGTCGAGATGGAACTCGCCACGGTCGGCGTGGCGGTGACGTTGACGGTCGATGCGGGTCGCTGCGGCGAAATCCGCATCGTGCTCGCCGCCGTCGCGCCGACGCCGCTGCGTGCGAGGCGGGCCGAATCGGTGTTGCGCGGCCAACCGCTCGGCGCGGCGCTGATCCAGGAAGCAGCGCAGGCAGCACTGAGCGAGTCCCGGCCGATCGGCGACGTGCGCGGCAGCGCCGACTACCGGCGCGCGATGGTGGGCGTGCTGACGCGCCGCGCGATCGAACAGGCGTTGAAGAACGCGATGGAGCAAGCGACATGAAGCGAATCATCAACGTCAACATCAATGCCGAGGCGCGCGAGCTCGCCGTCGATTGCCACCGCAGCCTGCTCGACGTGCTGCGGCTCGAGGCCGCGCTGACCGGCACGAAGAAGGGCTGCGACGTCGGTGAGTGCGGCTCCTGCACCGTCATCATGAACGGCCGTCCGGTCAACTCGTGCCTGGTGCTCGCGGTCGAGGCCGACGGCGCAGACATCACGACCATCGAAGGCATTCAGCGCTCGGCCGACGAGGTCCATCCGTTGCAGGACAACTTCATGAAG
>JANXVK010000149.1 GCA_025351675.1 Rhizobacter sp. | reverse complement strand
CTGCTAGAAGCCGAGTTCTTCGGCGTCGCGCCCGGCGCCTACACCGGCGCCGAGCGCAAGGGCCGCGACGGCAAGTTCAGAATAGCCGACGGCGGCACCTTGCTGCTCGACGAGATCGGCGACATGCCGCTCGCGTTGCAGAGCAAGCTGTTGCGCGTGCTGCAGGAGCAAGAGGTCGAGCCGCTCGGCAGCAACACGGTGCAGCGCATCGACGTGCGCATCATCGCGGCGACCAGCCGCGACCTGCCGGCGATGGTGGCGGCCGGCACATTTCGCGCCGACCTGTTCTATCGCCTGAACGTGTTGCCGATCCGCCTGCCGACGCTGCGCGAGCGACTGTCCGACCTGGAGGCGTTGGTCGATGCGCTCTCGGAAGACATCGCCCGGCGCAGCGGCCTCGCGCACAAGACGCTCTCGGCCGATGCGCTCGACCTGCTCGCGCGGCATCGCTGGCCGGGCAACATCCGCGAACTGCGCAATGCGCTCGAACAGGCCAGCCTGATGACCGACGACTTGCTGCTGACGGCCACGCACTTCGCGTCGCTCACGACCGATCCGCAAGCGCCAGCGCTCGCGCCGCCGCCGCGCCCGCCGGCGCCGCCGCGCGCGCTGGCCGTGAGCGGCGGTTCGGTCAAGCCGCTCTCGGAAGCGGTCGCCGAACTCGAAGGCCGTGCGATCCGCGAGGCGATGGCCGCGACCGGCGGCAACAAACTCGCGGCCTCGCGCCTGCTCGGCATCTCGCGCGCGACGCTTTACGAGAAGCTCGCGCTCGCGCAGCGCGAACCCGGCAACTGACGCAGGCACGGTGGGCGAGAATGCCCGCCATGCAATCGCTGCGCCGCACCCCCCAGGCTCCGACCGGTCGCCTGTTCAGGCCTTCGGCGGTGGCGATGCTGGCGCTGGCATGCGGGCTCGCCGGTGCCCAGACGGCGCCCACCGCGCCCGCCGCAGCAGCCTCCGCGCCGACGCAGCTGAATCGGGTCGAGGTCACCGCGACCCGCGCTACCGACACCGAAGCCCGGCGCCAATCGACCGCCGCCAAGATCGTCATCGGCCGCGAAGAGATCGAGCGCTACGGCGACAGCAACCTCGGCGATGTGCTGAAGCGGCTGCCCGGCGTGACGCTGCAGGGCCGGCCGGGGCGCGGCGGCAACATCCGCATGCGCGGCCTGGGCAGCGGCTACACGCAGATACTGCTCGACGGGCAGCGCGTCCCGCCGGGCTTCTCGCTCGATTCACTCACACCGGAGCAAATCGAGCGCATCGAGATCCTGCGCGCGCCGACCGCCGAGACCGGCGCGCGCGCGATCGCCGGCACGATCAACATCATCACGCGCGAAGGCTTCGTCAAACACATCAACGATGCGCGGCTCACCTTGGGCGTCGAGAACGGTCGCGTGCAGCCGGGCGTTTCGTGGACGCGCAACGAGCCGATCGGGCCGTTCATCGTCAACTACTCGCTGAGCGCGTTCAGCTCGGATCGCGAGAGCGGCAGCACGACGACCACCGTCGACCGTCGCCTCGCCGACGACAGCATCACGCTCGACCAGCGCGATGTCAGCCGCGTCCGCGACAAGCGGCAGGGCGTGCACGCGACCGGCCGGCTGCAATGGCGCAGTGAACAGGGCGCCGACTCGGTCACCCTGATGCCGCTGCTGATCTACGGCAACGGTTCGACGCAGCGCGCGGGCGTGCTCACGCAGACCGTTGGCGCACAGCCCAAGCCCTGCGACACCAGCGCGACCGACGGCGACAGCAGCTTCACCTTGCTGCGCCTGAACGGCCAGTGGAACCACCGGCTCGACGATGGCGGCGGCCGGATTGAGGCCAAGTTCGGCCTCGGCCAAGGCCGCACGCTCAGCCGCAGCCTGCGCAACGAATTCACCGGCGGCGCACTCAGCCGCACGCTGGCCGACCGCGGCGACACGCTCGACCGCAACGCGTTGCTCAGCGGCAAGTTCATGCGCACGCTCGCCGGCGAGCACAGCTTCGTCGCCGGCGCCGAGGGGGAGGCGAACCGCCGCACCGAAACGCGCAACACCAACGACCCGACCCTGCTCGCGAACTTCGGCGACAACGTGGCGGCGTCGTCCACGCGCTTCGCCGCGTACGCGCAAGACGAATGGCAGCTGGCGCCGCAATGGGCCGCGCACGCCGGCCTGCGCTGGGAAGGCATCACGACACGCGGCGCGAGCGGTGAGAACGGAACCGCCGAACAGACGAACCGCAGCAACGTCTGGACGCCACTCTTGCACGCCGTCTGGAAGCCCGAACCCGAGAGCCGCGACCAGGTCCGCTTCAGCCTGACGCGCAGCTACCGCTCGCCGACCTTGCAGAACATGATCGGCCGCCCCAGCATCAACAACCGCTACCCGGCGCCCGGTGCGAACACGCCGACCCAGCCCGATCGCGCCGGCAACCCGGACCTGAAGCCCGAGCTTGCGACCGGCCTGGATATCGCGGTCGAGCGCTACCTTGCCGGTGGCGGGCTGTTGAGCGCGAACGTGTTCCACCGCCGGATCAAGAACTACATGCGCAGCCAGACAGCGCTCGAAGCCGTCGCGTGGTCGCCGGGCCAGCCGCGCTACGTGTCGCGCCCGCAGAACATCGGCGATGCGATGACACAAGGCCTCGAACTCGAAGCGAAGTTCCGCCTGAGCGAGCTGATGGCCGATGTGCCGAAGCTCGACCTGCGCGCGAACGCGAGCGTGTTCCGCTCGCGTGTGAGAGCCGTGCCCGGCCCCGACAACCGGCTCGACCAGCAGCCCGGCGTTACCGCGAACCTCGGCGCCGACTACCGCGTGCCCGGCTGGCCGCTCACGCTCGGCGGCAACCTGAACTGGACGCCGGCCTACGACACCCGCGTCAGCGAGATTCAGACCGCGTACCAGGGTCGCAAGGTCGTGATCGACGCCTACGGGCTGTGGGTGTTCGGCCCGGCGCTGCAGCTCCGGTTGACGGCCAGCAACCTGAACCCGCGGGACTACCTGACCGGCGGCAGCGTCGACGACCTCGGCGCGGGGATTCGCGAGACCTCGGCGACGACCGCGCCGACATTTCTGAACGTGCAGTTGCGTCTGGAGATAAAGCTCTGAGGATGAAATTCAGACACTGTATGGAATACAGTCAATTTACTTTCTGATTGACCGACGGCAAGGCAGGCCAGCGCCGCCACTTGTTGCCGGACGGCGCCAGATGCCGGGCCAAACCCTTTCGATCTCAGGGTTTGCACTGATTCGGTGCGCTGTGGCACGGCGATTGCCTTGTCACTTCATCCGGCGCCATCGAGCGCCCGGCCGTTCCGACCCTTGCAACGACCCGCTCAGGAGACAAATCCATGCTGTTTCACCCTTCTTCGCATCCGCGTCGCGCCGTGCTCGGCGCTTTGGCTGTCGCCGCCACGCTGGCCGCCTCGACCAGCGCGTTCGCGCAAACCAAAGAGATCCGCATCGCCCTGATCGCCAGCAAGACCGGCCCGCTCGAAGCCTATGCCAAGCAGTCCATCGTTGGCTTCATGATGGGCCTCGACTACGCGACCGGTGGCACGATGATGGTGGCCGGCAAGAAGCTGGTCGTGATCGAAAAAGACGACCAAGGCAAGCCCGACGTGGGCAAGAGCCTGCTCGCCGCGGCCTACGGTGACGAGAAGGTCGACATTGCCGTCGGCCCGACCGCATCGCCCGTGGCGCTGGCGATGCTGCCGGTGGCCGAAGAGTACAAGAAGATTCTGCTGGTGGAGCCGGCCGTGGCCGACAGCATCACCGGCGACAAGTGGAACAAGTACATCTTCCGCACCGGGCGCAACTCGAGCCAGGACGCTGCGGCCAACGCCGCCGCGCTCGACAAGCCGGGCAACGTGATCGCCACGCTGGCGAACGACAACGCGTTCGGGCGTGACGGGGTCAAGGCGGCCAAGGACTTCATCAAGAACGCCAAGATCGTTCACGAGGAGTACCTGCCCGCCGGCACCACCGACTTCACCGCCGGCCTGCAACGCATCGTCGACAAGCTCAAGGACCAGCCGGGCAAGAAGTACATC
>JANXVK010000139.1 GCA_025351675.1 Rhizobacter sp. | reverse complement strand
GGCGGCTTTGGCGGCAGCCTCAGCCACCTGTGCGGCTTGTTCGGCCACAGCGCGCGCGCTCGCATCGCGGGCCTCCTGCTCTTCGCGCAGACGGCGTTTCTCGGCGAGATCGGCCTCTTGGCGGCGCAGCAACTCGGCCTGCGCCTGGGCTTGTTCTTCGCGACGCGCCAGCTCCTGCTCGTCGACCACCGGTTCGGTCGGCTCTTCGACGTTCGGCGCCGCATCGTCGCGCTTGATGAAGGTGCGGGTCTTCAGCGTCTTGACCTGAATGGTGCGCGCCTTCCCGCTCGAATCCGCCTGCTTGATCTCGCTGGTCGACTTGCGCGTCAACGTGATCTTCTTGCGCTCGGCGCCCGGCACGGTGCCGTGGGCGGTGCGCAGGTGGTCGAGCAAGCGTTCCTTGTCGGACTCGGTCAGGGCATCGTCCGTCGACGCCTTGCTGACGCCGGCCGACTGCAACTGCTCGAGCAGTGCCGCGGCGGAGCGATTGAGCTCGGCGGCGAGTTGGGCGACGGTGGTCGTTGCCATGTGTGTGCGTTCCTTGCGTGTTCTGTCTGCGGTCTGTCGTTCGATCTGGCCGGCGTGTCGTCTGTCGTCAGCCGATCAGGTCGTGAACCAGTGTTCACGCGCCTTCATGATCAGCGCCTTGGCCTGCGCCTCGTCGACTTCGGTCATCTCGACGAGTTCGTCGACCGCGAGGTCGGCCAGGTCGTCGCGCTTGTGCACGCCGCCCGCCGTCAACTTGACGATCAACTCGGGGGTCAGGCCTTCGAGGTCGCGCAGGTCTTGCGAGACATCGCCGACGTCTTCTTCCTTCGCCAACTCCATCGTCAGCAGCGCATCCTTGGCACGGGTGCGCAACTCGTTGACGGTGTCCTCGTCGAAGCTCGGAATCTCGAGCATCTCCTGCATCGGGACGTAGGCCACTTCTTCGAGGCTCGCGAAGCCTTCGGCGATCAGGATGTCGGCGACTTCGGCGTCGACGTCGAGCTTGTCGATGAAGAGCTTGCGCACATGGTCGGATTCGGAGGCCTGCTTCGTGGCCGACTCTTCCGCCGTCATGATGTTGATGCGCCAGCCGGTCATCTCGCTCGCGAGACGCACATTCTGGCCGCCGCGGCCGATCGCGATCGCGAGGTTTTCTTCGTCGACCACCACGTCCATCGCGTGGCGCTCTTCGTCGACGACGATCGACTGCACGTTCGCCGGGGCCAAGGCACCGATCACGAACTGGGCCGGGTCTTCCGACCACAAGACGATGTCGACGCGCTCGCCGGCGAGTTCGTTGGTCACCGCGTTGACGCGCGAACCACGCACGCCGACGCAGGTGCCGATCGGATCGACGCGCTTGTCGTGCGAGACGACGGCGATCTTGGCGCGCGAACCCGCATCACGGGCACACGACTTGATCTCGAGCAGGCCCTGTTCGATTTCGGGCACTTCCTGGGCGAACAGCTCGATCATGAAGCCCGGCGCGCTGCGGCTGAGCAGGATCTGCGGGCCGCGCAGGGTCGGATCGACCTCGGCGATGTAGGCGCGAACGCGGTCGCCCGAGCGCAGGTTTTCCTTCGGGATCATCTCGCTGCGGCGCAGGCGCCCTTCGATGCGGCCCTGCTCGACGATCACGTCGCCCTTGTCGAGGCGCTTGACGGTGCCGACGAAGACCTTCTCGCCGCGCGAGAGAAAGTCGGTCAACAGTTGCTCGCGCTCGGCATCGCGAATCTTCTGCAGGATCACCTGCTTCGCGGCCTGTGCGCCAATGCGGCCGATCGAGACCGAGTCGACGCCTTCTTCGATGTAGTCGTCGACCTCGATGTCGGCGATCTGCTCTTGCGCTTCGAACAGCAAAATCTCGGAGTCGGGCAACTGCAGACCGGCTTCGTTCGGCACCACGTGCCAGCGACGGAAGGTTTCGTAGTCGCCGCTGTCGCGATCGATCGACACGCGCATGTCGACCTCGCCGCCGTGCAGCTTTTTCGAGGCGGACGCGAGCGCGGCTTCGACAGCCTCGAACACGACCTCGAGGTCCACGCTCTTCTCACGCGCGATGGCGTCCACAAAATCCAGCAAATCGCGGTTCATTGAATACGACCTCCGTCAATTTCTTCGTCGGGGAGCCCTGCGCCGGCCTGGTCTTCGGGCGCCGCGAATCGCCGGCCTTTGAAGTCCACCACCGGCACGAGATGTGCCTCCCGTACTTCGTCCAGGGAAAAATCCAGTGCTTGATCTGTCACGTCGGCATCGCTCGCCGCGGCTGCCGCGCGTTTCACACCACGCGTCGGGCGCGGCGCGTGGAGCACCAGCCGCCAGCCGTCACCGAGCGCCTGCAGTTCGCCGCTGAACTTCTTGCGGCCCTTGAAAGGCAGCTTCAGCGTGATCTCGATCTGCTGACCGGCAAACCGCGCGTAATCGGCGGCCTTCTTGAGCGGGCGATCGAGGCCAGGCGACGACACCTCGAGCCGCTCGTACGCGCAGCCTTCGACCTCGAGCACGTGCTGCAGCTGGCGCGTCACCTTCTCGCAATCGTCGACCGTGATGAACACTTCAGACGGCGGCAAGTGGTCGATATACACGCGCAACAGGCCGCCGGCGCTCTTTTCAGCGTCGACAAGGTCGTAACCCAAGCCCGTCACAGTGCGCTCAACGGCACTTTGCCAATTCGTCAAAAGTAGATCCAGCCTTGTGAAATCGAGTCAGCCTTCGAGCAAAAACCGAAAAGGCAAAAGCCTTCGCGCAAAAAAAAAGGGCTGGATGAATCCGCCCAAGATCGCTCTAGTATCTAACCAGTTCCAGCTACCCAGCAAAACGCGGATTGTACTCCGGGCGGCAGGTACAGGCAAGCGGCCGGGCTGTCAAGAAGCAGAATCCACGCTCAGCCGCATGCCAAAATCCGCCCCCACACGACACTGGGGTGACAACATGGGATTTCTCGCCGGCAAGCGCTTTCTGATCACGGGCGTGCTCTCGAACCGCTCGATCGCCTACGGCATCGCCAAAGCCTGCCGCCGCGAAGGCGCCGAACTGGCGTTCAGCTACGTCGGCGCGCGCTTCAAGGACCGTGTTTCCGAGTTCGCCGCCGAGTTCGACTCGACCCTGCTCTACGACTGCGACGTGGCGAACGACACCCAGATCGACGCGATGTTCGCCGACCTCGCGACAATCTGGCCCGAGTTCGACGGCTTCGTGCACTCGATCGGCTTCGCGCCGAAAGAGGCGATCGCCGGCGACTTTCTCGAAGGCCTGTCGCGCGAGTCCTTCCGCATCGCGCACGACATTTCGGCGTACAGCTTCCCGGCGATGGCCAAGGCTGCGGCGCCGCGCCTGCGAACCGGCGGCGCCCTGCTGACGCTGACCTACCTCGGCGCGCTGCGCAGCATGCCGAACTACAACACGATGGGTTTGGCGAAGGCCTCGCTCGAAGCCAGCGTGCGCTATCTGGCCGCGTCGCTCGGCCCGAAGGGCGTGCGCGTGAACGGCATTTCGGCCGGGCCGATCAAGACGCTGGCCGCATCGGGCATCAAGGGCTTCGGCAAGATGCTCGAGGCGTCGAGCCACTCGCCGTTGGGCCGCAACGTGACGATCGACGACGTGGGCAACGTGGCCGCCTTCCTGCTGTCGGACCTCGCCGCTGGCGTCACCTCCGAAATCACCTACGTCGATGGCGGCTTCAGCCAAGCGACAGTGGGCGGGCTGGCGGATGCCTGACGCTCGCCCCGCCCGCGTCTTGGGTGACGTCGGCGGCACGAACGCCCGCTTCGCCTGGCAGGACGGGGACGATGCGCCGCTGCGCGACATCGCGACGATCCCGACCGCCGATCACCCGACCCTCGCCGCGGCGCTCGCGCACTACCTGCACGACCTGCAGCGCGCAGCGCCGCCGTGGTGTTCGATCGGCATCGCGAACCCGATCACCGGCGACCACGTGCAGATGACGAACAGCCACTGGTCGTTCTCGATCGAGGCGGTGCGGCGTGAAATGGGCTTCGAGCGCTTTGTCGTGATCAACGATTTCACGGCGCTTGCGCTGGCGATTCCCGATCTGCCGAAGGATGAGTTGCGCCAACTCGGCGGCGGCGTGGCCGTCGCCGGCACGCCGCTCGGCTTGATCGGGCCGGGCACGGGGCTCGGCGTTTCGGGGCTGGTGCCGAGCAGCGAACCGGGCCGCTGGGTCGCGCTGCAAGGTGAAGGCGGCCACGTCACGCTCGGGGCCAGTAACGCACGCGAGGCGGCGGTGCTGCAGGTGCTGCGCGATCGCTTCGGCCACGCGTCGGCCGAGCGCGCGGTGTCGGGGCAAGGACTCGAAGCGCTGCACGAGGCGCTCTGCACGCTCGGCGGCGCCTCGAGCGCCACCGCCCTGCCCGCAGCCGAAATCAGCCAGCGCGCGCTGGCATCATCCGATGCGCAGTGCGTCGAAGCGCTCGACCTGTTCTGCGCGTTTCTCGGCAATGTCGCCGGCAACCTCGCGCTGACGCTTGGCGCACGTGGCGGCGTCTACATCGGCGGTGGCATCGTGCCGCGCCTCGGCGACGCGTTCACGAACTCGCGCTTTCGCGCCTGCTTCGAGGACAAAGGCCGATTCCGCGCGTACCTCGAAGCGATCCCGGTCTACGTGATCCACGCCGAGGTCTCGCCAGCGCTGCTCGGCGCCTCGCGAGCCCTCTGACGAATTACTCCGCGCGCACGCAATCGACGAAGTACAGGTGATCCCCGGCGTCGTCGCCGGATTCCACCAGCCCGTGCACATCCGTGTCGAAGCCCGGGAACGCCGAGTTGAACTCGCGCGTGAACTTCAGGTAGTCGACGATCTTCTTGTTGAAGCGCTCGCCCGGGATCAACAACGGGATGCCCGGCGGGTACGGCGTCAG
>JANXVK010000123.1 GCA_025351675.1 Rhizobacter sp. | reverse complement strand
TGGTCATGATGAGCGCCAGGTCGTCGGTGTTCGCGAGCATCAGGTCGTTCAGCTTTCGCAGAATCGCCGAGCGCTCCTTGGCCGGCACGTTGCGCCATTGCTTCTGCGCCTTGTCCGCGGCTTCGATGGCGCGCACCGTCTCGGCCGTGCCGCACATCGGCACGGTGCCGATCTGCTCGCCGGTCGCGGGGTTGGTCACGGCCACGGTCTCGCCGCTGTCGGCATCGACCCACTGGCCGGCGATGTAGGCCTGCTGCTTGAACAGGCCGAGGTCCTTGAGATTGAGCATGCGGTTCTCCAGTCAACGGGGTCGAGATTTCGACAAGAATAGCCATTCCGGCGAGCACCCGCGCCGGTCCGTTCGCATCGCCCCACCGCCCGCCCGAGACAACGCCCATGACCCCCATCGCCCGCCTGCCCGGCCACCGTTTCCTGCACTCGCCCGGCCCGAGCCGTGTGCCCGACGAAGTGCTGCACGCGATGAGCCGCCAGCCGATGGACTTGGCCGATCCGCGCGTCGACCGCTGCATCGCGGCCTGCGAGGTCGGGCTGAAGCGCTTGCTGCACACGGAACACGACGTGTTCCTGTACGCCGCGAACGGCCACGGCGCGTGGGAGGCGGTGATCGCGAACCTGGTGCAGCCCGGCACGAAGGTGCTCGTTGCCGGCACCGGCCACTTCTCGGCCTCGTGGGCGGAGCAGACGACCGCGATGGGCGGCATCGTCATCGGCACGCCGTGGATCGAAGGGCTGCCGATCGCGCCGGCCGACATCGAGGCCGCGCTGCGCGACGACACCGCGCACGCGATCGCCGCGGTGTTCGTCGTGCACACCGACACCGCCAGCGGCATCACCAGCGACCTGTCGGCGATCCGCGCCGCGATCGACCGCACCGGCCACCCGGCGCTGTTCGTTGTCGACGTGGTCGCCTCGCTCGGCGCAGCGCCGTTCGACATGACCGCGCTGCGCGCGAACGTGGTGCTGGGCGCCTGCCAGAAGGGCCTGATGGTGCCGCCGGGGCTGGGTTTCGTCGCCGTCGACGATGTCGCGATGGCGGTCTCGCGCAAGAACCCCGCGCCGCGTTTCTACTGGGACTGGCGGCTGCGCCAGAGCCCGCTGTCGTACCGCAAATTCTGCGGCACGCCGCCACAGAGTCTGCTCGCCGGGCTCGAAGCCGCGCTGACGCTGATCGACCGCGAGGGCGAGGCGGCGGTGCTGACGCGCCATCGCCGCCTCGCGGATGCCGTGCACGCCGCCGTCGCACGCTGGAGCGAGGCCGGCGCGCTCGGCTTCTTCGGCCAGTTGCCGGCATCGCGCTCGGTCTCGGTCACGACGATCACGGTCGCCGACGGCCTCGACCCCGAGGCGATGCGCACGGTCGCGCGCGAACGCTTCGAGGTCGCGATCGCCGGTGGCCTCGGTGCGCTCGCCGGCCGCGCGTTCCGCATCGGGCACCTCGGCGACATCAACGCGGCGATGGTGCTTGGCTGCCTCGGTGGCGTCGAAGCAGCGATGACGGTGCAGGGCATTCCGTTCGGGCGCGGCGGCGTGGAGTGCGCTGTGGAAAACTTGGCTGCTGGCTGATCGTTGGCAGGCGCGGGCCGAGGGCACCGGGGGACACGAACGGAGCAGTGCGCCCCGCCGGCCTGATCCCGCGTCAATGTTCCAACCCCGGGCACATCAACGACCCAGCAATTTGAACGGCCCGCGCCCGCTCGCCGCCGTCATCAGCCCCAGCACCCGCCCCGGCTCGCTGCCAACCATGGCCCACTCGAAGCGCCAAGACCAATTGCCGGTCGGCGTGCCGGGCAGGTTCATGCGGTGCCTGCCGTCGAGGCCGAGCACGTCCTGCATCGGCACGATGCTCGTGTTCGCGACCGAGTTGCAGGCAGCGCGGATCATCGCCCAGTGCACGTCGCTCGGGTCGGCCGCGAGGTAGCTGCCGGCGAAGACACGTTCGCGCTCGCCGATGGTCGCCCACCAGCCGCGCGAGGTGTCGTTGTCATGCGTGCCGCTGTAGACCACCGAGGCCGGTGTGTGCTGGTGCGGCAGGTACGGATTGGTCGCGTCGTCGCCGAAGGCGAACTGCAGGATGCGCATGCCGGGAAAGCCGCAGCCGTCGCGCAGCGCGGTCACGTCGGGCGTGATCACGCCGAGGTCTTCGGCGACGATCGGCAGCGGGCCGAGGGCGCGCGCCAGCGCATCGAAAAACAGCTTGCCGGGGCCGGGCACCCAGCGGCCGTCGATGGCCGTGGGGCTGGTCGCCGGCACCTCCCAATACGCCGCGAAGCCGCGGAAGTGGTCGATGCGAAAGGCGTCGGCCTGCGCCAGCGCGCGCCGCACACGGGCGATCCACCACGCGTAGTCTTCGGCGGCCATGCGGTCCCAGCGGTACAGCGGGTTGCCCCAGCGCTGGCCGTCGGCGCTGAACGCGTCGGGCGGCACGCCGGCAACGACGCCGGGCTGAAAGTCGGCGTCGAGCTCGTACAGGTCGGGTCGGGCCCAACAATCGGCGCTGTGGTGCGCGACGAAGATCGGCAGGTCGCCCATGATGAACACGCCGCGCTCGTTCGCGTGGGCCTTCAGCGCCGCCCATTGCGTGTCGAAACACCACTGCACGAATTGCCAGAAGCGGATCTCGAGCGCCAGCTCGCGCCGCGCCTGCGCGAGCGCCACCGGCTCGCGCTCGCGCAGCGGCTGCGGCCAGTGCCACCACGAGGCGCCGGCATGCGCGTTCTCAAGCGCCATGAACAACACGTAGTCGTCGAGCCAGTGCGATTGCGTGGCGCACCAGGCCGAGAACGCAGCGCGGTCTTCCTCCGCAGCGTGGCCGAAGAAGGCCTGGCTCGCCACGCGCAGCTGCGTGATGCGCCACGGCGTGACGCGCGCGTAGTCGACGCGCTCGGCGCCGAATCCACCCTCGGGCAACTCGGGCGCGGCCAGCCAGCCCTTCGCGACCAGCGGCTCCAGCGCCACCATCAGCGGGCTGCCGGCGAACGCCGAGACGCTCTGGTAGGGCGAATCGCCCGGCCCGACCGGCGTGGTCGGGAGGATCTGCCACAGGCTTTGGCCGGCCGACGCCAGCCACTCGACGAAGTGATGCGCCTCGGGGCCGAGGTCGCCGACGCCGTGCGGGCCGGGCAGCGAGGTGATGTGCAGCAGCACGCCGGCACGGCGTTGGTTCAGGTTCATGGCCGGGAAGGTCCTTGCGGACGTCGACACGCGTGTCGATGCCAGCAAAGTCTTGCCGTGCCTCCATTGACGAAACAAGCACTTGTCAGCGTTTGCGCAAGGAGATGTGCCGGTTCCTCCAGCAATGTCTTGCCGACTCGCGGATTCTTGTGGCAAAGAGTTGCCGACTGACTGGTCTTGGTGGTTTGCCGTTGCATGCAACGCTGTGTCCCTGTGAACTTAGGCTATCACGCATCGTATCGATCGGTCCAAGTCCGTCCCTCTCGCGACGTATTGGCATGATGTTGCATCGGCAGCTCTTGGTACAGGGTGCGCCGTTCATCCAACGCACCAAGAATTCTTCCATGGCTAGGTCCCTGACACGATCAGAGCTCTGTTGGTGCGGTCTTAGGCCTTCGGCCCTCCGCAGGCAATGCGGTACCGAATGCTCCGCTGTCACTTGAACTGGCGGTACCGGCACACCGCGGCCTATGGGGCGGTCAGCGTGATTACGCTGCAGCTGACGTTCAAAAATCCACAGCTTTCACTGCGCGTCGAAGCGGCCAGCGCCCTGCTGTCTCACCCTAAAGTAGACTGATTCGGGCAGGCCACTGGCAGTCACCTGAAACAGGCGTGCCGTCGCTTCAGCGCTGCGGCGTTCGGTGGCGCGCCTGATGCCGATGGCCCTCCTTCAGGGCAACCGGCCGCATGCTGGCGTGCTTCGTTTTCCGGCCATGCACGCGGTCGCGCCACAGGCGAAATGATCCAAGTTTCAGTTGCTGACGCATCAGGGCGATGACCGCGGCTTCGTCCAGCCCAAACTGGATCTTGATCGCCTCGAAGGGGGTACGGTCCTCCCAAGCCATTTCGATGACCCGGGACATGTCAGCAGCATCGAGTGCGCGTGTCGGCTTTGGCATGTCGCATGGTAAGCACCAGCCGGGCCCGTGTTGTGTACCCTGCCGGTTTCGGACTGCCTGGCCCAGACCCGATGCAAAGCGAGTTCTCGGCGGGCCGCATGCGTACACGGGTCAGACACACGCAGGACTGGCCGGGGCGCATCATCACCAGCTATGAGATCGATTCCTGAACCCGGGGCGATAGCGCCAGCGCCCAATCACTGCACGCGAAAGAACCCGCTCAGCCCGAAAAATCTTTTGCTGACAAAGTGGACGGCGGTGACGCCGCGCAACCGCGAAAAGCATTTCGTGGTGATGCGGGTTATCGAGCCCGAGCCGCCGTCGATACGCGTCGAGCAGGTCGAACTGGAAGCCGTGCATTCCGGGCAGGTGTATCTGCTGCACTGGCGCGAGCTGACCGACGCCGCCCTGTGGCGCCAAGGTTGGGTCTGACGCGAGGCCGTCCCGGGCGTCTGCTGTCTCGGTCCGCGGACCGGCGCTCTCGACCCAAAGGAGCCGGCTGCGGCTTTCTAAACGAACGACCGGTCCACCTCCGGACTTGACGTTCGCTCACGCCGCCGAAAAAGTCAGCGACGGCGGCAGCGGTCGTTCGCAGGTGGCAATCGGCGAGACCAAGCTGAGTCGCAGGGCTCGGAGTCTCGGGAGGGGAAGCGGGGCTGCGCCACCGGGATTCCCACACTGCTGCGGCACGAGGCGACAGGCTACCGTTATAACTTTTCAGGAGCCACCACCATGACGGACCGCTTCAAGCAAATCGCTCTCTCCGTCGCTGCGCTCTGCGCCTCGGCCGCCCTCGCCCAAACTCGACTTCCGACCATCCCGCCAGCGAGCTATTCACCCGAACAGAAGCAGGCGGCAGTGGACTTCGAGGCCGCCCGGAAAGTCCCGGTTTTCGGTCCGTTCGAGCCATTGATGTACAGCCCACAGGTGATGAGTCAGGCCCGCGCGATGGGCGATTACCTGCGCTACAAGTCGTCCATTGGAACAACGCTTAGCGAACTTGCGATCTTGGTCACCGCGCGTGAGTGGACACAGGACTACGAGTGGTACGTGCATCATCCGATCGCGCTTAAGGCAGGCATCAAGCCCGCTATTGCTGACGCAATCGCGGACGGTCGACGGCCGGTAGGGATGAACGACGAAGAGGAGATCGTCTATGAATTCTCGATGGAACTGCACCGCACGAAACGCGTCTCTGATGTCACGTTCGCCCGCGCAGAAAAGCGCTTCGGCAAGCAGGGAGTGGTTGACTTGGCGGGTATCAACGCCTACTACACGCTATTGGCTATGCAACTCAACATGGCCGAGTACGAAATGCCAAAGGACGGCACGCGGCTGCAGCGCCTGCCCAAGTAAAGCCCGACAAGAGCGGTAAGACGGTTTGGGGCTCACCAGCTCGGCCACTCATGACTGGCGAGCATCGACCCATTGCAGCCGGCCGGGG
>JANXVK010000097.1 GCA_025351675.1 Rhizobacter sp. | reverse complement strand
CGCCATGCCGTCGAGCAGGCGGGCTGCGGGTTCGCGGGGTACGGTCTCGGAGTCGGTCATGCCGGGTCATCGGTCGGATGCAATTGGTACTTGACAGTACCACATCCGTGCGTCAGGATTCGCTCCGCTGGTACGCAATCGTACCGAACCCCCTGCTGGAGCACCACATGACCGATTTCGTCGTCCGCCGCCTTCTCGTCGACATGGAAGCGCCGATCGAGCGCAACTGGTGCGCCGGCGATGCTTTTCGCACGGCCTTCTTCGATGCGCTGTCGATGAGCTTCCCGGTCGGCGAGCAGTTCTTCATCGACGCGGTGCGCGGCGGCTTCAAGGCCTTGCCGGCCGAGCAGCAGGAGCGCTTCAAGGCCGAAGTGCAGGGCTTCGTCGGCCAGGAGGCGACGCATCGGCGCCTGCACGCGCTGTACAACGCGCAGCTCGAGAAGCGCGGCCTGGTCAACGCCTGGGAATCGCGCTCGCGCAGCCGGCTGCAACTGATGGAGGGCATCGACTTTCGACACTGGCTCGGCATCACGGCGGCCACCGAGCATTTCACGGCGATCTTCGCCGACTGGATGCTGCGCAACCCCGACCTGCTCGGCGAGCGCGACCTGCGACTGAAAACGCTCTGGCTGTGGCACTCGGCCGAGGAGTCGGAGCACAAATGCACCGCGTTCGACCTCTACCGGGCGCTCGGCGGCAACGAGCCGTGGCGCGCCACCTGGTTCCGCCGCATCACCGTGAGCTTTCTGGTCGACGCGATGCGCCAGACGCTCGACAACCTCTACCGCGACGGCAACCTGTTCAAGTGGCGCACCTGGACGGGCGCGGCGAGTTTTCTGTTCGGCAAGCAGGGGCTGGTCCGGCAGACCTTCGCGCCGTGGCGCGCGTACCTGCGGAGCGACTTCCATCCGGATCAGCAGGACAGCGGTGCGTCACAACGGTGGCTGCTGGAGAACCAGCATCGGTACACGCCGGTGAGCGCCTGACCGGACACGCCGTCAATTCGCGCCTTGCTCGACTGGCAACGCTTCGGCGCGCCAGCGCAGCATCCCGCCGGCCAGATTCGCCACTTGCGTGACGCCCGACTTCTGCAGCAGCACGGTTGCCTGCGCCGAGCGGACGCCCGATCGGCAGACCGCGACCACCGGGCAGTCCGCGTCGATCTCGGTAATGCGCGCGGCGAGTTGTGCGAGCGGCAACAGGCGTGCGCCGCGAATGTGGCCGAGGCCGCCGGTGAACTCGGCGGCCTCGCGCACGTCGATCACCTGGATGCCGCTGGCAGCAGCGCCGGTGAGGCACTCCTCGAGCGCCGGGGGCTGAATCTCCCAGACGCCGCTGAAGGTGCAGGTCAGCGGCGCCCACGACGGCGCTTGAGCTTGGGGCGTGGTCCGGTCCGGTTGGCCGCAGCGCAGGTTCGCGGGCACGGCGATGTCCATCAGCTTGGGGTGCGGCAGGCCGAGGTTGTTCATGTAGCCGGTGAAATCCGCCTCGTCGACATCGCCGCCCAGGCGCGGGTTGAAGCGCTTCTCTTCGGCCACGCTGGTCACCGTCAGGCCGCGGTAGTCGTGCGCGGGGTACAGCAAACAGGCCGGGGGCAGCGACAGAATCTGCGCCTGCACCGATCGGTACAACCGGCTCGGGCTGCCTTGCTGAAAATCGGTCCGGCCGCAACCGCGGATCAGCAGGCTGTCGCCGGTGAAGGCCACGCTCTGGTCGTCGAGCACATAGGTCAGGCAGCCGCTGGTGTGCCCCGGCGTGGCACGAACCTCGACGTAACGCGTACCGAACGCGACCCGGTCGCCGTGCTTCAGCAACCGGTCGGCGTTCTCGGCCATCGACGCCTCCGACACCATGATCCGGCTGCCGCTGTCGGCCTTGAACAACCACGCGCCGGTAACGTGGTCGGCGTGCACGTGCGTGTCGAGCGTGGCGACCGGGCGCAGGCCGAGTTCGCGCAGCAGCGCCGCGTCGCGCCGCACGTGCTCGAACACCGGATCGATCAGCAGCGCTTCGCCTGACTCCCGGTCGCCGAGCAGGTAGGTGTAGGTCGACGACTGCGGGTCGAACAGTTGGCGAAAGACGAGCATGAGGGGCTCCGAAAACGGGATCAGCGTGGCCGTCGAAGCCGTGCCCAAGCCTGGCCGCACCCCGCATGCGCCTTCTACGCCGTCCCCGCAACAATGGCAATCTGCGGCAAGCGTCGGGCTCGGCGCGACCGGCGCGGATCTGCGCCGCTGCTGCGTTGCCAGAGCGCGTCCGTGCTCCAATCGCGCATGGCCACGATCAAACTGAAGAAGCCCGGCGGCGCCCGCGCGCCGTCACCCTCCCAAGATCGCCCACCCGTGCGCGGCGTGGGCGCAGGCGCCAAGGGCGCACGGCCGACGCTCGCGCAGGCCCAGGCGCAGCGCGCCGAACGCGAGGCGCGCTACCAGGAGCAACTGCGCCAGCGTTTCGGCGACCGCCCGCCCGAAGGGTTCGTGCGTCGTGGCGACAATCCGGCGCCGCAGCAGCAACGGCGCGCGCCCGTTCAGCGCGGCGCGAACACCGCGTTCGGCGCGCGCACCGAGCCGCGCTCGGCGCCGCGTCAGTACGCTCCACGCGACGACGCACGCACGGCGCCGCCACCGCGCGCTGCACCAGCCCAACGCGACCCGCGCACGGCGCCGCCGCAGCGCGACCCACGCAGTGCGCCGCGGGCTCCGCCGAAGCGCGATGCGCGCGACTCACGCGATGCGCCGCGAACGCAGCCGCCGCGCGATCCACGCGCCGCGCCACCCCGGCCGCCGCAAGCCCGGTTCGATCCGCGCCCGCCGCCCCGTCCTGAACCTCGCAATGCGACGCGCAATGCGTCCCGCGACGATCATCGCAACGACCCGAGCGCCGATCGCCGCCCGCGCCACGACGACGGCGACGACGATCACTTCGAGCACACCGAGCACGCGCCCGGCAGCCTGCGACTGTCCAAGCGCATGAGCGAGCTCGGCATCGCGTCACGGCGCGAGGCCGACGAGTGGATCGCACTGGGTTATGTGCGCGTCGACGACCGGATCGTCAGCGAGCTCGGCTCGCGCGTGATGCCGCACCAGCGCGTCACGATCGACGCGAAAGCGAAGTTCCAGCAGGCGCAGCGCGTCACGGTGCTGATCAACAAACCGGTCGGGTACGTGTCAGGTCAGGCCGAAGACGGCTACGAGCCGGCCGTCGTGCTCGTCACGCCCGATCGGCTCTGGCGCGAAGACCGCTCGGGCACGCGCTTTCTGCGCTCGCACCTGAACCACCTCGTGCCGGCCGGTCGGCTCGACATCGATTCGGTCGGCCTGCTGATCCTGACGCAAGACGGCCGCATCGCGAAGCAGCTGATCGGCGAAGAGAGCGAGATCGAAAAGGAGTACCTCGTGCGCGTCGCCTCGCTCGACCCGCGCGGCCTGCCCGACTCGGGCCTCGCGATGCTGCGCCACGGCCTCGATCTCGATGGCGAGGCGCTGCGCCCGGCGCAGGTCGAGTGGGTCAACGACGACCAGTTGCGCTTCGTGCTGACGCAAGGCAAGAAGCGCCAGATCCGCCGCATGTGCGAGGCCGTCGGCCTGCAGGT
>JANXVK010000296.1 GCA_025351675.1 Rhizobacter sp. | reverse complement strand
GCGGGTGCTCGCGCGCACCGCGGCGGTCATGAACGAACTCCAGACCGATGATCCGCAGCGGGTGCGGGCAGCAGGCGCCATCGACCTTTCCACCATCCAGCGCTACCTGAACTTCCACTACAGCGTGACGATCGACCTGTTCGGTGCCGACCAGTCGAGCAACGCCGCGATCTTCTACAGCTCCGGGCTGAAGGGGCGCTATGAAGAGACGAAGCGCACCGACGACCACACGCTGAAGGGCGACGGCTACAAGATCCTCGAAGTGAAGGACGGCGTGCTGGTCGAGAAGGAAGTGCCGATGCTCAATGCGCTGAACGAGGTGTTGCGCGACGACTTCATCCGCGACTCGGCCGGTGGCATCGGCCGCTGGAACAAGGTGATCGAGAAGGCCGGCCTGAGCTTCCGGCTGACCTTGCCGCACAAGGCCTTCAACCGCCACATCGGCACCTTTGCCAATGTGCGCGTGAGCCCGGAAGGCAAGGCGATCGGCGAGGCCGAATGGGCGATGAACGTCGACCGGTGGCTCGCGACGGAAGAAGACCGCGCTTATGTGGCCTCGCTGATGGGCCGCGTCGTCGAGACCGGCAAGTACGCGAACTGGATCGCGCCGCCCGCCATCGGTATCAACAAGCAGCCGGTGGATTTCGAATACATCCGCTTCAACTGATCGGGTACATCATCGCGTCATGGGCATCTCCGAAGTCATCTTGATCAAGCAGCATCTGATCGACCCCGAGGTCTGCATCCGCTGCAACACCTGCGAAGAGACCTGCCCGGTCGACGCGATCACGCACGACGACCGCAACTACGTCGTCAACGCCGAGGTCTGCAACGCCTGCGGCGCGTGCCTCGGGCCGTGCCCGACCGGCAGCATCGACCACTGGCGCATCGTCGATCGCAGCAAGGTGTTCACGTTGGCAGAACAACTCGGCTGGGACGAGTTGCCGACGGTCGAAGAGGCCGGCGCGACCACGTCGGACGACTCGCTGGCGACGCTCGTCGGCGCCGAGGCGCCGCCGCAGACCAACGCGGCCGTCTCGCCGTCGTCGACGAAGCCACCGCACTCCGCCGCCACACCGCAGACCAACCTGCACGGCGTCAAGAACCCGATCACCGCGAGCGTCGTCGGCAACTTGCGCCTGACGGCCACGAATGACGGCGCAAGCGGTGCCGGCGGCGACGTGCGCCACATCGTGCTCGACTTCGGCTCGCTGCCGTTCCCGGTGCTCGAAGGCCAGGCGATCGGCATCATTGCGCCCGGCCTCGACGCGAACGGTCGCGCGCACCAGCCGCGCATGTACTCGGTCGCGAGCCCGCGCAGCGGCGAGCGCGACGGCTACAACAACCTGTCGCTGACCGTGAAGCGCATGACCGAAGGCGACGACGGCCAGCCCTTCCACGGCGTCTGCTCGAACTATGTCTGCGACTTGAAAAAGGGTGACACGGTGCAGGTGACCGGCCCGTTCGGCGCGAGCTTCCTGATGCCGAACCACGCCGGCTCGAACCTGCTGATGATCTGCACCGGCACCGGTTCGGCGCCGATGCGCGCGATGACCGAGCAGCGCCGCCGCCTGCGCGCCGCCGGCCAGCCGCAGCCGGGCAGGCTGATGCTGTTCTTCGGCGCGCGCCGCGCCGAAGAGTTGCCGTACTTCGGCCCGCTGACCAAGCTGCCGGCCGACTTCATCGACACCTGCCTCGCCTTCTCGCGCGCGCCGGGGCAACCGCGTGTCTACGTGCAGGACCGCATGCGCGAGCGCGCCGCCGATGTCGCCGTGCTGTTGCGCGGCGATACCTTCGTCTACGTCTGCGGGCTGAAAGGCATGGAGACCGGCGTGCTCGACGCGTTGAGCCAGGCCTGCGCGGCCGCGGGCATGGACTGGCCGGCGACGCACCAGCAGCTCGTCGACGAAAACCGTTTTCACGTCGAGACCTACTGAGCGCCCCAGGAACGCCGCGGTGCGGCTCCCGTCCTCCGTGGGGCTCGAGCACAGTGGCAAAGCCGCATCTGCTTGAGCGTCGGGCGATGATGCAGGCGTGATCCGCATCGATCTCAGCACCGCGCCGACAATCCTGCTCGCACCCCGTGTACGGCTCGAAGCGCCGCGGTCCGAGCACGCGGCGGCGTTTGCCGACGGCGTGGCCGCCACGATGCCGGTGCTGGCCTGCGTGGCCTGGGGCCTGCGCCCGCGCGATGTCGAGTGGGCGCAGCAATTTTGCGAAGACGACGCGCGCAGCGTCGCGGCCGGCGAGGATCTGGTGTTCCATGTCTTCGAGCGTGCCGACGGCGGCTGGGTCGGCCGCATCGACGTCCACACGATCGACCGCAAGGCGGCGCGCGGCGAGATCGGCTACGTCGGCGATGTGCGGCGCGCCGGTCGCGGGCTGATGCGCGAAGCGGCGCTGGCCGTCATCGAGCTGTGCTTCGAGCGCGTCGAGGCGATGAGCGATGCGCGCAACGCCCGCGCCTTGCACTTCGCCGAGACACTTGGCATGCAGCGCGAAGGCGTGCTGCGCCATCACGAGCGCGACCCGCAGGGCGCACTGTGCGACATGGCGCTCTACGCTGTGCTCAGGTCGGACGCGCGTTCCATGCGGCCGTGATCTCGCGGTGCAACGGCAGCGCTTCGAGCCGGCGCTGGCGAACCGCCCGGTCGCTGACCTTTTCGATGTGGCGCTGCGATTCGGTCACGCCAGCAACCCGGCCGGCAGCGCCAGGCATTCGGCCCGAGGGGCCAGCGAACCGATGCGCACCAGACGTGCTGCGGCGGTTTGCGTCTGCGTCTGCGTCAGCGCCAGTGCGGCGTCGGGGTGGGTGCGGGTCGGTATGTTTGTCTGCGAGTCGGCCGGTGATCCGGGGTCCGGCCTCGGCAGAATGGGGCGCATCGTCACGCTTCGTACATCCCGTCGAACGCGACCGGATCACGAGTCCGTGCGGCGCACGTGCCGGACCCAGCGCCACAGTCCGCCGATGCAGACGGCGGCCACCAGCGTCCCGAGCGCGATCGACTCGAAGCGCTCGATGCCCTCGGACAGCAAGGCGATCGCATGGCCGAAGAGGTGGCCGGTGCCGACCACGAGAGGCGCCCAGATCGCCGCGCCGAGCAGGTTCAACTGCAGGAAGCGGCGCGCCGGCACCTCGCTCATGCCGATCACCAACGGGCCGATGAGGCGCAGGCCGTACATAAAACGCACGCCGACAATGAGCCAGTTCTGGTGACGCCGGACCAACCCCTTGACCGGCTCGGCGCGCACCGCCAGACGCGGATAGCGCTGCAGCAGCGTTACGCCGTAGCGTCGCCCGATGGCGAACAGAATCTGGTCGCCCAGCGCGCCGCCGCAAAAGGCCAGCCCAACCACCACGGCAAACGACAGATAGCCTTGGTGCGCCGCGGCGCCGGCCAGCAGCAGGACCGTCTCGCCCTCGAGAAGACTGCCGACGAACACGGCGCCATAGCCGTATTGGCTAACCAGATCGGGGAGGCTCATGCGCGAATTCTGCGGGCTGTCTGATCTGCGCGCCATCGTTCGCGCGCTCGTTCGTCAGCGGGCAGGTCAGCATCAGCCTGATCTTCTTGTCGGGGCCGACGATGAAGTCCGAGCGCAGGGTCGCGTTGTGGGTCGCGGTGCGACGGCTCGGTCTTCGCCCTGCCGCCGAGCTCGGTCGTGCACACCGGCGCAAAGTCTTTCGGGTGCGAGAGCAGGAGGGCGTGAAACCTGATCGTGCCCCGGGTGGTTTCGGCCTCGAAATCGGCGGCGGTGTCACTGACGCTCAAAGACTGAATGACCCCCTTGGCTGGCAGATGAAACAGATCGCCCCGCAGGCGCGGCCCGTCGGAGCCTGCGCGTGCGGGGCAATGAGCTTGCTGCTGTGACCCGGGTTCAGGCGCGGCGGCGGCGCATCACGAACGCGAGTGCGCCGAGGCCGCCGAACATCAGCGCCCAGGTAGCCGGCTCGGGCACCGCGGTGACCGTCCAGGTCGCGCCGGCCGAGACGTGCGTGAAGGTTTCGCAGTGGAAGATCTGCGGGTAGATGCTGCCACCCGACGCGTCGAAGAAGTCGTAGTGGCCGATCTCATGGGCGAAGCTGTCGATGAGGTTCGCGCCCGCGCGCAGTCCGTTGTTCAGGCCCGGTACATAGGACATCTCGAACGTGATCGCGGCGATGTCGGACAGCGACTTGCCGGCGGTGAGGAAGCTCGCAACCGCGGCGTTGCCCAACGCCGTGTTGACCAGCGTCGTACCGTCCGCCGACGACAGGCGGCGCAGGTTCAGGGCCGGTGCGTTGGAAGCGTTGCGAGTGACGCGCAGATCGATCTGGTCGTCGAACGGCGCGGTGCCGACGCTGTCCGACAGGCGCAAGCCATAGTAGCTGCCCGCGTCGGGCGTCACGAACATGAAGGCGGCGTTGGCACTGAGCGTCTGGGCGCTGGTTGCAAAGGCACCTGCGGCGGGGTCGAGCAGCGTGATCCGGTTGACCGCGGCCACACGGTCCGGGGCGTCGAGATTGTTCGGCGACGCGATCGAATCGGCGGGCGAGAAGCGCAGCCGACCGAGGCCGAAGGTCTGGCCGAAGTAGTCGTTGACGACGGCTTCGGCGCCCAGCGAGAAACCATTGTTACGCGCGCTGTAGAGCGGCGACGGCGTGATGGCGTTGGTGTACTGGCCGCCGCTGAGCGGGTCGGCGTTGGCGAACCTGTCATGGTATGACGCGGTCGGGTTGACCTGGTGGTTGTCGACCACCGCGTAGCCGATGTCGAACGACAGCGCGCGCAGGTCGTAGGCAGTTTGCGCCTCGGCGTGTCCGCCGAGGCAAGGCAGCAGCGCAGTGGCGACAACGCGCGCCGTCTTCATTGACATCAGGCCCATGAAATGTTCTCCCGAGATTGATTCGTTGGATGCCGGCGGAGGGAACGAGCCCGTCAGCTGTGACGAAATTAACATTTTGGAAACATTTTGTTGCATCCGAAATGCGGGATGACAGGAACTTGAATTCGTGGTGGAGAGCGCGCCCGGGCTCAGGTCGGGTTCTTCGGGCGCCAGCCCGAGAGGTCGATCCCGACGTTCGGCTCGTCCATCGCGCGCGAAAGCGCTTCGTCCTGCCATCGCCGCTTCGGCGATTCCTCGGTCGGGATACAGCGCCGCCGTGAACATCCCGAGGCCGATCTTCTTCTCGCGGCAGCACGCGAGCGACGCGGCGATCGTCGGCCGCCGGCTCGACCGGAAGTACTTGGCGGCGTTGGCGCGGTCCATCGAGGCTTCTTGCGCGCCGGCTGAGTTAGTTATTGACCGTAATCAAGTCAGGCCTTCAACCGGGTTCGGGAAAGCGCTATCGTCGCCACAGCACTTTGTTTACTACATTGAACCATCTCACAGGATCGCTCATGACCATTCCGTTCCAAGCGGCGACCGGCCTGCTGGCCGCGCTCGACCTGCTGCGCATCGAGCAGCGCGATGCCGTTCTTCACATCCGGCTGAACCGGCCCGCCAAGCGCAACGCTATCAACGACACGCTGGTGGCGCAGTTGCACACCGCTTTCGTCAACCTGCCCGAGAGCGCGCGCGTGGTCGTGCTGAGCGGCGCGGGCGAGCACTTCTGCGCCGGGCTCGATCTGTCGGAACTGGGCG
>JANXVK010000081.1 GCA_025351675.1 Rhizobacter sp. | reverse complement strand
GAAGGATCATCGCGAGCGCCGCGTTGCCGACCCAGGCCGCGAACTGCGCGTTGTCGAAGCGCACGCCGATCGGGCCATCGACGCCGACCAGCATCCCCGCCACCAGAAACACCAGCAAAAACGGCAGGCCGAGGCGGGTCGAGGCCACGCCGGCGAGCAGGCTGATGAAGACCAGCAGCCCCCCAGCGAGCAGCAGCAGGTTGAATGCGTGCATGACCGACGACCTTAGCAGAGCCCCGCCGCGGCGCGTGTCGGACGAGGTGGTGCGCCAGAGATCGGGCGAGACGGCGCGCTGCGCCAGACATCGGCGAAACGGCGCTGCGCGCCGTCAGGCGCTGACGATCCAGCCTTCGAGCGGGTCGATGTCGGGCGGCAGGCCGTGGTTCGGGCGTGTGGTTGCCCATGCGGCCTGCACGAGGCAGAGCACGGCATCGAGGCGGTCACCGCTGGCGTCGGCGACGAGGGACTCGCGCTGCGCGTGTGTGAGCTTCAGGCGCAGGCCGAGGCGGGTGCGGCCCTGGTCGAGCGCGTCGACCACGTCGATGCGCGCGATCAGGCGCTCGGGCGTCTGCTTCGCGCGCGTGTCGCTCTTGTACGAACGCGCACCGAGCAGTTCGCGCGCGAGCATGCCGGGATAGCCTTCGAGCGCTACACGCGCTTCGTCGCCGGCGTGCAGGCCGGGCAAGTGCACGCCGGCCTGCATCAGCAGCGGCACGCCGGCATGCAGCATGAACGCGACCGGCGGATTCACCCACTTCATCGACGGCGACGAGCCCGCCGGCCCGTCGGCCGCGCGGTGCGCGAACTTGGCGCCGACGGGTCGCGCATCGCAGAAGGCCTTGAACGTCGCGCGGATCTCGTCGCGCGACAGGGCCGCATAGTGACGCATCAGTGCGCCCACTGCAGCGGCCAGCCGAGCGCAACGACGAGCTCGCGCGGCAGACCGAAGGGCAGGTCGAACACACCGAGCCACGGGCCGGGCGTTTGCAGCCAGCGCGCGAAGCCGTCGAAGTCGGTATGCGTCTCGACGCGATCGAGCCGCACGGCGCCATGCGCGAGATGCCCGAGCGCCACGGTGATCGGCTTGGCGCCCGTCGGCCGGCTGGTGAAGTCGATGCCGGCGAGCGGGTAGAGTCGATGCACGTTCATCCACGGACTCTAACGACACAACATGGCTGCAGCCGACAACGCCAAAGATACGCCGAGCCCGGCGCCCGCCGAACCGCAGGAACGCCTCGTCACGACCGAGCACAAGCTCGTCGTCGGCAAGAAGACGCTGGAGTACACCGCCACCTGCGGCACGATCGTGCTGCGCGATTACACGCCGACGTACGACGCGAAGGACGCGAAGGACGACAAGCCGCCGAAGCCAGACAAGGCGACCGCGAGCTTCTTCTTCACCGCCTACGTCCTGAAGTCCAGGAAAGGCGACGCGCCGCGCCCCGTCACCTTCAGCTTCAACGGCGGCCCGGGTTCGAGCAGCGTCTGGCTGCACTTGGGCATCCTCGGGCCTCAGCGCGTGGCTTGCAACGAGTTCGGCAACGCGCCGCCACCGCCGTATGCGCTGGTCGACAACGAGCACACACTGCTGACCGAGAGCGACCTGGTCTTCATCGACCCGGTCGGCACCGGCCACTCGCGCATGGCCGAGGGCGAAAAGCCGAACGAGTACCACGCCTGGCAGCGCGACCTCGACTCGGTCGGCGAGTTCATCCGCCTGTACCTGACCCGCTACGGCCGCTGGGGCAGCCCCAAGTTCCTGATCGGCGAAAGCTACGGCACGACACGCGCCGCCGGCCTCTCGCTGCATCTGCAGGGCAAGCACGACATTTTTCTGAACGGCGTGATGCTGGTCTCGCTCGCGATCGACCTGCAGACGCTGTGTTTCGACGACGGCAACGAGCTGCCCTACGCCCTCTTCCTGCCGACCTACGCGGCGACCGCCTGGTATCACAAGGCGCTCGCGCCCGAGCTGCAGAAGCAGCCGCTGGCCGAGGTGATCGCCGCGGCCGAAACGTTCGCGCTCGGTGACTACACCGCCGCGCTGATGCAGGGTTCGCAGCTCGCCGGTGCGCAACGCGAGCAGATCGCGGCGCAGCTGGTGCGCTTCACCGGGCTCACGCCCGAGTACATCGCCCAAGCCGACTTGCGGCCCGAAGTCTTCCGCTATTTCAAACAGCTGCTGCGCCACCGCGGCGAGACCGTCGGCCGGCTCGATTCGCGCTTCGTCGGGCAGGACCGCGACGATGTCGGCGAGCATCCCGAGACCGATCCGTTCATGAACGCGGTGCTCGGCGCCTACGCCGTCGGCATCAACCGTTTGCTGAAGGACACGCTGAAATACGAGAGCGACGCGCCCTACGTGATCCACGCGCCGATCTGGGACAAGTGGAGCTGGAAAGGCTTCGAAAACAAGTACGTCAACGTCGGCGCGAGCCTGCGCAAGGCGATGCAGGCGAACCCGCACATGCGCGTGTACGTGGCGAGCGGCTACTACGACCTCGGCACGCCGCACGCGGCCGGCGACTACACGATCAACCACCTCGGGCTGCACGACGCGGCGCGCGCGAAGGTGCGCATCAGCTACTTCGAGGCCGGGCACATGATGTACATCCACCAGCCGTCGCTGGCGCGGATGGCGAAGGAGTTGCGGGCGTTCGTGAAGGGCTGAGCGCGGCGCTCAGCGCTTCGGTGGCGCGCGCATCGCTTCACAGGGGTCGGGGCGCGATTGCGCCGCCGTGGTGAACGCCACGTCGAACGCGGACGCGTTCGGGTCGCCCGGCTCCAGCAAGCCGATCGAGACGCTGCGCGCGCGCATGGTCTCGCTCAGCCAGCGCGGCACGCCGATATCGCGCCGCACGTGACCGTTGCCCGCGATCAGCACCGCGCCGCGCGCCGCATTCGCTTCAACGGCCCGCGCCATGAACTGGTCGCGCGCGACCTGCGCGCCGACCATGCGGCCGGCCTGCGCCGTGTCGATCATCCCGCAGTGGCCGTCGACGATCGCGCGCGCCTGCGTCGCTTCGATGTCGGCCGGCAGGTTTGCGTCGAAACCGAGCGATGGCAAGCCGTCTTTCAGCACGCGGCGCGTGTCGGTGCGCGAAACGTTGGCGGCGACGATCGGCAGGCGGTACGCGATCGCGAGTGCGATGTACGGCTTGTAGAACCGCCACTCCCAGCCCTGCATCGCCGGATCGGTGGGCGTCGCCGCGGCGAGCACGTCGTCGGGCGTGACGCCGGGGCGAGCGAGCGCGCGGTCGAGATCCGGCTGGCGCTCGCGGTCGAACTGCTCCATCAGCAGCGCCGGCCGCGCGCCGCTTTCGAGCAGCTGGCGCAGGGCTTGCGCGCGCAGCGCATGCTGCGCGGCATTGTCGTGGACCTCGCCGAGCAGCACGATCGGCTTGGCGTGCAGCGCCGCGCTCAAGCGTGCTTGGGTGTCGATCGTCGTGCGCGGCGGCTGCGCGCAGGCCAACAGCAGCGCCGCAACAGCCAACAAGGACGTGAGTGTCGATCGTGTCATCGAGGCGCCATCGTGCTAGTGTGCCCGCGAACCAAGCCACCCGCGGGGCGGCGAGGCCTTCGCCGCCTGAGCCGGGCCGCTGGCGAACCCGCGCTACAGTCGCGCATGAACCCGATCCTCGTCGACGTGATGCGCGGCAGCGCGATCGAATCCACCCATTGCGGCGCGCTCGCGGTGCTCGATGCCGATGGCGGCGTCGTGGCAAAGCTCGGCGACATCGAGCGGCCGATCTTCTCGCGCTCGGCCGTGAAAGTGTTGCAGGCGCTGCCACTGGTCGCGAGCGGCGCGGCCGATCGGCTTGGCCTGACCGACGACGAACTCGCGCTCGCCTGCGCGTCGCATGGCGGCGAAGAGATTCATGCGCACACGGCCGCGCGCATGCTCGCGAAGGCCGGGCTCGATTCGAGCGCGCTCGAATGCGGCGCGCACTGGCCGTACCACGAGGCCTCGATGCGCGCGCTCGCCGCGCAGGGCCGCGAGCCGACTGCGCTGAACAACAACTGCTCGGGCAAGCATGCGGGTTTTCTGTGCCTGGCCTGCGCGCTGCACGGCGGCAAGCCCAACCTGCAGCAGTACGTGCGCGGCTACGTCAAGCCGGAGCATCCGGTGATGCGCGAGGTCACGTCCGCGTTGCAGGCGGTGACCGGCTACGACCTCACGAACACGCCGCGCGGCACCGACGGTTGCTCGATCCCGACCTTCGCGGTGCCGCTGAAGCAGCTCGCGCGCGCCTTCGCCCGCGTCGGCACCGGCACGGGTCTGAGCGCGGGCCACGCCGATGCGGCCAAGCGGCTGCGCGCGGCCGTCGCGAAGGCGCCTTTCATGGTCGCCGGAACCGGCCGCTTCGACACGCGCGTGATGGAGCGCCTCGGCGCGCGCGCGTTCTGCAAGGTCGGCGCCGAGGGCGTGTTCTGTGCGGCGCTGCCGGAGCGCGGGCTCGGCGTCGCGATCAAGATCGATGACGGCAACAACGCGCGCGCCGCCGAGGTCGTGATGGCGGCAGTGATCGAAGCCTTCGTGACGCTCGACGATGGCGAAGCGAGCTTCATGCGTTGCTTCAGCGATCTGCAGATGAAAAACTGGAACGGCATCGAGGTTGGCCGGCTGGTCGCGACGCCGGTGTTGCGTTCGCTCGCGCGCTGAGCGATCGCCGAGGATGCGACGGCGCAATCGCCTGCGATGGCATCGGCGCGCACCGTCGCGCGCGGCACTTTCACGACGATGACCCCCTTCACCGCGCCCGCCTTCACTGCCCGATCGCCGTTCGACGACCCGATGTCGGTGCGGCAGATTCTGTTCGGCTTTCGCGGCCGCGTGCCGCGCAAGGTGTTCTGGCTCTACGGCGTGCTGGGGCCGCTGCTCGTGACGGTGATGCTGGAGATGTTGCTCGGCATCGTCGGCGTCTCGGAGCGTGGCGCCGAGATGGTGACGACGCTGCTGCTGGTCTGGCCGTGCGCGGCCGTCAGCGTGAAACGCTGGCACGACCGCGACAAATCGGGCTGGTGGGCGCTGGTCTACCTGATCCCGCTGATCGGCCTGCTGTGGACGCTGATCACCAACGGCCTGCTGCGCGGCACGCCCCGCCCGAACCGCTTCGGTGACGACCTGACCGGCGCGCTCTGATCACGGCTTCTGATCAGTAGCGCTTGCCCGAGACGAACAGCAGCGCGCGCATCAAGGCATACGCTACCCAGTTCAGCCCGCGCGAGACCCGCGACCAGCGCGTGATCGCGTCCGGCGCGACGCGCCGGCCCTGCGCGATCGCCTCCAGCAAGTGGCCGCGCAGCTCGCCGGCGAAAGAGTCGTCGCGCACGAAGATGTTGGCCTCGCGCGCGAGCAGCAGGCTCAGCGGGTCGAGGTTCGACGAACCGACCGTGGCGAGCGCACCGCCCGCCGAGTCCATCACCGCGACCTTGGCGTGCAAGAAGCTCGCCTCGTACTCGATGATCTCGATGCCGGCCTTCAGCATCACCGCGTAGACCGCGCGGCTGGCGTGGAACTGCATGAAGTACTCGTAGCGCCCTTGCAGCAGCAGCGTGATCCGCACGCCGCGCTTCGCCGCGCGCAGCAGCGCGCGCTGCAGTTGCACGCCGGGGATGAAATAGGCGTTGGCGATCAGGATCTCGCTCTTCGCCAAGCCGATCGCGAGCCGGTAGTTGCCCTCGATGCTGCGCCGGAAGCGCACGTTGTCGCGCAGCACCAGCGCGGCCAGCGCACCCTGCCCCGGGCTCTGCGTCGGCAGCGAGTCGACATCGCGCTTCATCTCTTCGTCGCCCATGTCGGTGCCGGCCCGGGCGGCGTCGAGCACCGCCTGCAGCGCGCCGGCGAAGTCGTGCTGGCGGGCCTCGCGCGTGACCTGCAGGCGGTCCCACAGCCGCATCATCGTGTCGTGCATGTCGGCCACCAGCGGGCCGCCGATGCGCACCGAGAAGTCGAAGCGCGGCTGGTCGAGCGCACCGTGGTTGGGGTCGAAAAAGTCGTCGAGCAGGTTGATGCCGCCGCAGAAGCCGACACTGCCGTCAACCACGCAGAGCTTGCGGTGCAGCCGCCGCCAGCGCTTGGGCAGCAGCAAGCGCCAGCCCCGTGCCGGGTTGAACACGCGCCAGTGCACGCCGGCGGCCTTCCAGCGCTGCTGCCAGTCGGGCGGCACGTCGCCGGTGCCGACGCCGTCGACGACCACCTGCACGCACACGCCGCGCCGCGCCGCCGCCTCGATCGCCTCGGCCACCGGGATCACCGAGCCTGCGAACTCGAAGATATAGGTTTCGAGCAGCACCTCGACACGGGCCGCGTTGATCGCGCCTGTCAGCGCCGGGAACAGGGTCTCGCCGCCCGTGAGGAGGGTCAGATGGTGGCCGGGGCGCAACGCACGTGCATGAACCGGGCTGGCGCTCATTCGAGCGTCAGTTCCGCGACCAGCGGCAGGTGGTCCGACATGCGGGCCCACGCGACGCCGCGAGGCACCGAGGTCGACTCACACCTCAGGCCGCGCACATAGATGCGGTCCATCGAAAACACCGGCAGCCGCGACGGAAAGGTGTTGTAGCGCGCCGGCGGGTCGCCCGGCACCCCGGCCCGGTGCAGGCCGAAGCCGCGCATCGGCGCGTCGAGCTTGGCGCCCCAGTCGTTGAAGTCGCCGGCGACGATCAGCAGTTCGTCTTTCGGCACCGTCGCCTCGATGAACTTCGCCAGCCGCTCCACCTGGCGCACCCGGCTCGAATGGATCAGCCCGAAGTGCGCGACGATCGCGTGCACCAGCACGCCGTTCCAGTGCACCGGCACGTGCAGCAGACCGCGCTGCTCGAAACGGTGGTCGGACACGTCGTGGTGGCCGATGTCGCCGAGCGGCCAGCGCGACAGCAGCGCGTTGCCATGCTCGCCGTGGCGGGTGGTGGCGTTGCTGCGATAGGCCACCTCGTAGCCCTCCGGCGCGAGGTAGTCGGCCTGCGG
>JANXVK010000061.1 GCA_025351675.1 Rhizobacter sp. | reverse complement strand
GCTTCGAACGGCGCGCCAGCCAGTTCCGGCCGGTGCTGCGTTGCCGATGGCGGCAGCACCTTGCCCTTCACGTGCGAGAAACTGCAGCCGCCGCGCTCGATCACCGCACCGCCTTCGAGCAGGCGCGAGCGGCCCTCGCCTTCGAGCTTGCCGCCGGGCTCGCGCTGCCACGCGTCGGTGATGAACGCCTGGCCGTCCTCGGCTTCGACGGCCGCGACGACGCGGCCCTGCAGGCCCAACAGGTAGTCGCGAACCGCTTGGGTGTTCGTACTCAACGCTTGATCGCCCGGTGCCCGATGTCGCGCCGGTACTGCGCGCCATCGAAGTGGATGCCGCGCAGCACCTCGTACGCGCGCTGCTGCGCGAGCCTGACGGAATCGCCGAGCGCCGTCACGCACAGCACGCGCCCGCCCGAAGTGACCGGGCCGGTCTCTGCCGGCGCGGTGCCGGCCTGGAAGACGACCGCATCCGGCGCATCGGCCGGCAGGTTCGTCACCGCATCGCCCTTGCGTGGCGTCAGCGGGTAGCCGCTCGCGGCCATCACGACACCGAGCGCGACGCGCCGGTCCCATTCGAGTTCGACGGCGTCGAGCGTGCCGTCGGTGGCGTGCATCAGCACGTCGCACAGGTCGCTCTTCAGCCGCATCATGATCGGCTGCGTCTCCGGGTCACCCATCCGGCAGTTGAACTCGACGGTGCGCGGCTGGCCGCTCGCGTCGATCATCAGGCCGGCGTACAGAAAGCCGGTGAAGACGATGCCGTCCTTCGCCATGCCGGCGATGGTCGGGTGGATGATTTCGTGCATCACCTTCGCGTGCACGTTCGGCGTGACGACCGGCGCCGGCGAGTACGCGCCCATGCCGCCGGTGTTCGGGCCTTCGTCGTCGTCGAGCAGGCGCTTGTGGTCTTGGCTGGTGGCGAGCGAGACGACTGATCTGCCGTCGCACATCACGATGAAGCTGGCTTCTTCGCCTTCGAGGAACTGCTCGATCACGACGCGGGCCAGGCCGGCGTTGTGCTGCACGCCGAGCTTGTTGTCATCGGCGCTCAACATCCAGTCGATCGCCTCGTGCGCCTGCGGCAGACTCGTCGCGACGACGACACCCTTGCCTGCCGCCAAGCCATCGGCCTTGATGACGATCGGTGCGCCCCCGCTCTTGACCGCTTCCTCGTCGACGTAAGCGTGCGCCGCGCTCGCGTCGGTGAAGGTCTCGAACGCCGCGGTCGGGATCTTGTGGCGCTGCATGAAGGCCTTCGCGAACGCCTTCGAGCTCTCCAGCTGCGCCGCCGCCTGCGTCGGCCCGAACACGCGCAGCCCGCGCGCGCGGAACAGGTCGACGATGCCGCCGGCGAGCGGGCCTTCCGGGCCGACGATCGTGACCGCGACCTTCTCGGCCTGCGCAAAATCGGCGATCGCGACGTAATCGGTCAGCGCGACATTCGTCAGCTTGGGGTCGGCCGCGGTGCCGGCATTACCGGGCGCCACGAACACGGTCTGCACCTTGGGCGACTGGGCGAGCTTCCAGGCAAGCGCGTGCTCGCGACCACCATTGCCGATGACCAGAACCTTCATTCTGAAATCTCGGCGTTGTGATAGAGCTCCTGCACGTCGTCGAGATCTTCGATCATGTCGAGCAGCTTCTGCATGCGCTGGCCATCTTCGCCAGACAACGCGATCGTGTTCTCGGCGCGCATCGTGACCTCGGCCACATCAGGCTTCAATCCCGCAGTTTCGAGCGTCGCCTTCACCGCCTCGAACCCGGGCGGCGCGCACAGCACCTCGATCGCGCCGTCGTCGTCGGTTACCACGTCGTCGGCGCCGGCTTCGAGCGCGACCTCCATGACCTTGTCTTCGTTCGCGCCCGGCGCGAACACGAACTGGCCGACGTGCTTGAACTGGAACGCGACCGAGCCTTCGGCCCCCATGTTGCCGCCGTACTTGCTGAACACGTGGCGCACCTCGGCGACCGTGCGCACCCGGTTGTCGGTCATGCAGTCGACGATGATCGCCACGCCGCCGATGCCGTAGCCCTCGTAGCGGATCTCCTCGTAGCTCACGCCTTCGAGGTTGCCGGTGGCCTTGTCGATGTTCTTCTTGACGGTGTCGGCCGGCATGTTCACCGCCTTGGCCTTTTCAACGGCCAGCCGCAAACGCGGATTCATCGCCAGATCGCCGCCGCCCTGGCGGGCCGCGACGGTGATCTCGCGGATGACGCGGGTCCAGACCTTCCCCCGCTTCTCGTCCTGACGCCCCTTGCGGTGCTGGATATTGGCCCATTTGGAATGACCGGCCATGAGGCTCCCTTTGTGCAGCGGCGGCAAAGCGCCGGCTGCGTGTGTTTGTTCGATAGACTTGAATTTTACTTGGGGCAATCGCCCTTGACCTTCACACTGATCCGGAGCATCCGATGGCCGAGCCGATCCTGATTGCCAAGCACGACAAGATCGAGTGCTTTCTGTTGCCGGCGCTGGCGAACCGCCACGGTCTGATCACCGGGGCCACCGGCACCGGCAAGACGATCACCCTGCAGACGCTGGCCGAGAACTTCAGCCGCCTCGGCGTGCCGGTTTTCCTCGCCGACGTGAAAGGCGACCTGACCGGCATCACGCAGGCCGGCACGGTCGGCGCAAAGCTCGGCGCGATTCTGAAGGAGCGCGGCATCGAGCCTTCGCCGTCGGTCGCCTGCCCGGCGACGCTGTGGGATGTTTTTGGCAAGAGTGGCCACCCGGTGCGCGCCACGGTCAGCGACATGGGTCCGCTGCTGCTGTCGCGCATGCTGGCGTTGAACGAAATCCAGCAAGGCGTGCTGCAACTCGTGTTCAAGATCGCCGACGACAACGGCCTGCTGCTGCTCGACCTGAAAGACCTGCGCGCGATGCTGCAGTACGTCGGCGACAACAGCAGCCAGTTCACGACCGAATACGGCAATGTCAGCGCGGCCAGCATCGGCGCGATCCAGCGCGGCATCCTGCAGATCGACAGCCAAGGCGGCGACAAGTTTTTCGGCGAGCCGATGCTGAACATCGCCGACTTCATGCAGACCGTCGACGGCAAAGGTGTCGTCAACATCGTCGCCGCCGACCAGCTGATGAACGCGCCGCGGCTGTACGCGACCTTCCTGCTGTGGATGCTCAGCGAGCTGTTCGAGCAGCTGCCCGAGGTCGGCGACCTTGATCAACCCAAGCTGGTGTTCTTCTTTGACGAGGCCCACCTGCTGTTCAACGACGCGCCGAAGGCGCTGGTCGAGCGCATCGAACTGGTCGTGCGGCTGGTGCGCAGCAAGGGCGTCGGCGTGTATTTCGTGACGCAGAACCCGCTCGACATCCCCGACACCGTGCTGGCGCAACTCGGCAACCGCGTGCAGCACGCGCTGCGCGCGTTCACGCCACGCGACCAGAAGGCGGTGAAGGCGGCGGCGAGCACGATGCGCGCGAATCCGGGCCTGGACGTCGAGACCGCGATCACCGAGCTCGCGGTCGGCGAGGCGCTGATCAGCCTGCTCGACGAGAAGGGCCGGCCGAGCATCACGCAGCGCGTGTTCGTGATCCCGCCGGGCAGCCAGATCGGGCCAATCACCCCGCCGCAGCGGCAGGCGCTGATCGATGGCTCGCTGGTGGCGGGCATCTACGAGAAGGAAGTGGATCGCGAATCAGCCTTCGAAATGCTCAAGGGGCGCGCCGCGG
>JANXVK010000038.1 GCA_025351675.1 Rhizobacter sp. | reverse complement strand
GTGCCGACCGTCGGATCGCCCGACGCGTAGCTGTGCGCCCACAGGTTGCCACCGAGCGGCGACAGGCCCTGCGGGTTGCGGAAGGTCGCGAGTTCGAGCTGGCCGGCCGGCTTGGACTGGCCGTTCGAGTAGGTCGCCATCACGATGCCGCTCTTCTCGATCGTCACGCCGGTCAACAGGCCGGCGGCATAGCCGTCCTGGGCCATGTTGGTCACGCCGAAGCCGGAGCCGAACTGGGTCGCGCCGGTCACGTCGAACGCGATGCCGGTGATCGGCAGCGTGGTCGCACCGGCGGCGTTGGTGGTCGAGGGCACATTGAACGACACGGTGCCGAGCGGCGCGGTCGGCCTGCCGCCGTTGGTCGGGAAGTTGATCTGCGTGATCGGCAGCGGGTTGCCCGCGCCGTCGACGCTGACCGAGCTGCCGTTCGCGGTCGCGTAGACGTTCCAGGTGTCGGTGGCCGACTTCTGGAAGTAGTACGTCAGCGCCACGTCCTGGCCCTTGGCGTCGAACACGGTCAACGAGGTCGCGTCGTTGTAGGTCTTCGCGTTGGCGAAGGCTATCTGCGGCGCGGTCGCCGGCAGCGTCGTCGCCTTGCGCGAGTCGAGGTTCATCTCGACCGTGATCTCGGTGGTCGGGTTCGGCGCCACGCCGCCAGTGGGCAGTTGCAGCGGCTTGGCCGCACCGGGCTGGATCGTTCCGTCCGGCGTGGCCGGGTAACCAACCAGCTTCAGGCCGGCGCTGGTGGTGATGAAGCCGTCCTTGTTGGCCTGGAACTGGCCGTTGCGCGTGTACAGCGTCTGGCCGGCGGAGTCTTGAACCTCGAAGAAGCCGTTGCCGTTGATGGCCAGATCGAGCGGGCTGTCGGTGGTCGTGATGTTGCCCTGCGTGAACTGTTGCGTCACCGCCTGCAGGTTCGTCCCGATGCCGATGCTGGTGCCGTTGACCGCACTCGCATACATGTCACCGAACTCGGCGCGCGACGACTTGGCGCCGATCGTGTTGGCGTTGGCGACGTTGTTGCCGATCACCTCGAGGTTCTTGCTCGCTGCGCTCAGACCGGAAAGACCTTGCTGGAAGCTCATGGGTGTTCCTTGGTTGCTTCGTGTGGATTCGTCGAATGCGTCGAATTCGTCGGCGTGGCGATCAGTTGATCGCCTTGACCGTGCTGTAGTCGACCGTGCCGGCGCGCGCCAGCTGCAACTGCAGCGAGCTGCCCGAGGCGCTGACCGCGTTGACCTTGTCGCGCATCAGGGCCGTGGCATCGAGCTTGGTGGCCCCGCTGGTCGCGGTGACGCGGAAGGTCAGGTTGCTGGTGTTGTCGTACTTGCCCGCGACCCAGTCGAAACCGTGCACGCCGGCGCTCTGTGCACCGAGGTTGATCGTGTCGATCACCTGACCGGCCGCGCTCAGCACCTCGACCTTCACCGCATCGGCAGGCGTCGCGATCTCGAAGCCGCCTTGGCCGACGCCGTCGGCGATGTCGACCTTGTTGCCCGGCACGATCACGTTCTTGCCGACCAGCGACGCGCCCTGCAGGGTCTGCATCTGCAGGAACTGGCTCGACAGGCCCTGCACGCTGGTGTTCAGCGTCGCGATGCCTGTCACGGTGTTGATCTGCGCGATCTGGCTCGTGAGCTGGGCGTTGTCCATCGGGCTCAGCGGGTCCTGGTTTTTTAGCTGGGTCACGAGCAGCTTCAGGAAGCGGTCCTGGCTGCCCGGGTCGTCGACCTTGGCTTTGGCAGCGCTGCTGGCGTTGATGTTGCTGAGCGTGGCGGCGGAGATGTCCATGCGCGGTCCTTGGAGTAGTCGACGGAGTCAGTGGCGCGCTTACGAGCCGAGTTGCAAGGTTTTAAGCAACAGGCTCTTCGCCGTGTTCATGACTTCGATGTTGCTCTGGTACGAGCGCGAGGCCGAGATCATGTTGACCATCTCTTCCACCGCGTTGACGTTGCTGTAGGTGACGTAGCCGTCGGCATCGGCACTCGGGTGCTTCGGGTCGTGCACGCGCCGGCCGGCGGTCTGGTCTTCGCTGATCGTGCTGACCCTGACGCCGGCGGCCGTCGGGTCGTTCCGGTTCGCGCCCATCAACTCGGTCTGGAACGTGACCTGGCGGGCCTTGTAAGCCTGGCCGTCGGGGCCGGCCACGGTGTCGGCGTTCGCGAGATTGCTCGCGACCACGTTCAGGCGCTGGCTCTGCGCGCTGGCGGCCGAACCCGAGACGTTGAAGATATTCATCATGCTCATGACAACCCCTCGTCCGATGAGTGCGTCGGCCGATCCCGCGAGGGGATGCGGGCCGGCTTGGCTGGGCCTCGAAGGGGCCCCTGGGTGGCCCTTGCCCGGCGCTCGGCCCGCCATTCGCGTCGGTCACTGTTCATGTTCACTGGCCGGTGATCGCGCTGAGCGTCGTCTTCACGTTGCCGCCGATGAAGCGCAAGGTGGCTTCGTACTTCACGGTGTTGTCGACGAAGCTGGCGCGCTCGCGGTCCATGTCGACCGTGTTGCGGTCGAGATTGGTCTGGCTCGGCGCGGCGTACTGCAGCGTGCTGAACGAGCCGCCGCTGCTGTTCCCGACGGGGATGTGGCCGGGCGCGCTGGCCGTGAGCTTCGCGGCGGGCTGGCCGGCGCCGGTGGCCTCCTTCAGCGCCTGCGCGAAGTTCATCTCGCGGGCCACGTAGCCCGGCGTGTCGGCGTTCGCGATGTTGCTGGCGATCAGGCGCTGGCGTTCCGAGCGCAGGCTCAGCGCCTGGGCTTGGAAATCGAGCGAGTCGGTGAGTCGGTTCAGCATGAGGTGCCTCGTCGCGAAGCTGTGATGTGGGCGGATTGTGGAGAGCGGGCACCGAAACATAAGCGCGATAAGCGGCCGGTTCACCGGCCAATTCGCGGCCATGCGCGGCGGCTCGCGCTCCTACAGTTCGGCATGCGCTTTCGGCCCGCCCTCGCCCTGTTCGTCGCCCTGCTGTTCGGCTGGGCGCATGGCGCCACGCTCGCGCAGAACGCGCCGGCAGAGGCCCCCAACGGCCTCGACAACGGGCTGGCGCAGCAGGTGCGCCAGCTCGCGCTCAGTGGCACGAGCGGCGGCACGACCCGCACTGCACAGCCGGGCGCACCGCGCTTCGAGGTCGAGGTCGGCCAGCTCGACCCGCGCCTGCGCCTTGCACCCTGTCAACAGATTCAGCCTTACGTGCCTGACGGCATGCGGATGTGGGGCAAGAGCCGGATCGGCCTGCGCTGCGTGCAGGGCCCGACCAAGTGGAACGTCTATTTGCCGATCACCGTGAAGGTGTTCGGCACCTCGCTGGTCGCAAGCTCCGGGCTCTCGTCCGGCAGCGTCTTGACCGCGGCCGATCTGACGCTGGCCGAAGTCGATCTCGCCGAAGACAACGCCGCGCCCATCACCAACGCCGAGCTCGCGGTCGGCCGCACGCTGACGCGGGCGCTGAAGCCAGGTCAGGGGCTGCACCAGTCGCACCTGAAGGCGCGCCAGTGGTTCGCCGCCGGCGAGACGGTCACGGTGGTGGCGCAGGGCGAGGGTTTCAGCGTCGCCGGCGAGGCCCAGGCGCTGAACCCCGGCATTGAGGGCCAGCCGGTGCGCCTGCGCACCGAAAGCGGGCGGATTGTCACCGGCCAGCCGGTCGGCGAGCGCCGGGTGGAACTGAGCTTGTGAACAACACTCCTGCCCCGGGTCGTCCAAAAATCTCTAAAGTCGCCCCCAACCCGGGCCGATACAAGATGAACATTGAATGGCCAGGGCACTTCCCCCGGCCTTTGGAGAGCATCATGAAGATCGGCAATCCGGCAGACAAACCCCCGCCCGCCGCGGTCACGAACGGCCACGCTTCGACCAACGGCGTGGCCCATGCGGCGGCCGCCCGCAGCGGTGCGGCGAAAGCCGATCCAGCCGACGCGAGCGCCAAGATCGAGCTTTCGAGTACCGCCGCGACGCTGATGACGAGCGGCGCGAACGCCGAATTCGACGCCGAGAAGGTCGCGCGCATCGCCAAGGCCATCAACGACGGCACCTTCAAGGTCAACCCCGAAGCGATCGCCGACAAGCTGATCTCCAATGCGAC
>JANXVK010000036.1 GCA_025351675.1 Rhizobacter sp. | reverse complement strand
GCGGCGACCGGGTCGGCGGCCTTGTTGCCCAGCTTCCAGGCCACGGTGGGCGCGACCGGGCCGGCAATCACGTCGCACTGGGCAAACGCCTGCTGGAAGTCGTCGGCGATCATGCGGCGCAGCTTCTGCGCCTGCAGGTAGTAGGCGTCGTAGTAGCCGTGGCTCAGCACGTAGGTGCCGATCATGATGCGGCGCTTGACCTCGGCGCCGAAGCCCTCGCTGCGGCTCTTCTTGTACATGTCTTCCAGGTCGCCGTATTTTGCGGCGCGGTGGCCGTAGCGCACACCGTCGAAGCGGCTCAGGTTCGACGAAGCTTCGGCCGGCGCGATGATGTAGTACACCGGGATCGACAGCTCGGTGCGCGGCAGGCTCACGTCGACCAGCGTCGCGCCGAGCTTCTCGAATTCGGCGAGCGCGGCGCGCACCGCGCCATTCACGTCGGCGGCGAGTGCGGCCGGGAAGAACTCTCTCGGCAAGCCGATGCGCAGGCCTTTCAACGGCTGCGCGGCGGTCGCGCCTTCGCGCGGTTTCAGCATCGCGGCATGAAAGTCCTGCGGCGGTCGCTGCGCGCTGGTCGAGTCGCGCTCGTCGAAGCCACTCATCGCGCCGAGCAGCAGCGCGCAGTCGCAGGCAGAGCGCGCGAGCGGCCCGGCCTGGTCGAGGCTGGAGGCGAACGCGATCATCCCGTAGCGCGAACACACGCCGTAGGTCGGCTTGATGCCGGTGATGCCGGTGAAGCTGGCCGGCTGGCGGATCGAGCCACCGGTGTCGGTGCCGGTCGCGGCCGGCATCAGGCGCGCGGCGACCGCGGCGGCCGAGCCGCCGGACGAGCCGCCCGGCACGCGCGACGTGTCCCACGGGTTCTTGACCGGGCGATACGCCGAGTTCTCGTTGCCGGAGCCCATCGCGAACTCGTCGCAGTTCAGCTTGCCGAGCGTGACGACGCCGGCCTCGGTCAGGCGCGCCACGACGGTCGCGTCGAACGGGCTGCGGTAGCCCTCGATCATCTTCGAGCCAGCCGTGGTCGGCAGGTCGCGGGTGACGAAGATGTCCTTGTGCGCGAGCGGCACGCCGAGCAGTGCGCCGTGCGCGCCCGCGGCGCGCTTCGCGTCGGCCGCTTTGGCGTGTTCGAGCGCGCCCGCGTCGTCCGTGATCAGCATTGCGCCGAGTTGTTCGTGAGCGGCAATTCGTGCGAGCAGATGTTTCGTCGCTTCGACGCTGGAAACGGCTCTCGAGGCCATCGCGCGGCCCAGTTCGGCCACGCCCATCTCGTGGATCTGCTTCATGCGCCGATCACCTTCGGCACCAGAAACAGCCCGTCTTCGACCGCCGGTGCGCTGCGCTGATTCGCGTCGCGCTGATCGGTTTCGCTGACCTTGTCGTCGCGCAGCCGCAAGGTCACTTCCTGCACCGCCGACAGCGGTGTGTACAGCGGCTCGACGCCGCTCGTGTCGACCGCACTCATCTGCTCGACGATGCCGAAGAAATCGTTGAGCTGCGCGAGCATCGCGGCCTGCTCGGCAGGCGGCAGTTCGAGCCGCGCCAACTGGGCGATGCGGCTCACGTCGTGAGGGGTCAGGGCCATGGGAAATCGGGGGCTCTTTTGCGGTTCAAAACAGGGCGCGGCGTGTCGAAAGCCGCAGGGCTTGCGGTATTATCCCCGGTTATCCACAAGCCCCTCGGGCCTGTGTAAATCGTCATTGCGCATCGTTGCGTTGGCGATTTGCCGGCTGTTAGGGTGCCCCCACAACAATCCACCACGGATAACGACCCGCCCCACAGCGCCGCGCCTGCTTCAATGCCCCGCGGGCTGCGTGACGAGTCTCACCACCAACCACCATGTTCGGATCCTTTCGTCGCTACTTCTCGACTGATCTGGCCATCGACCTCGGCACCGCCAACACGCTGATCTACGTGCGTGGCAAGGGCATCGTGCTCGATGAGCCGTCGGTCGTCGCCATCCGCCACGAAGGCGGGCCCAATGGCAAGAAAACCATCCAAGCGGTCGGCGCCGAGGCCAAGGCGATGCTCGGCAAGGTGCCGGGCAACATCGAGGCCATCCGTCCGATGAGGGACGGCGTGATCGCCGACTTCACCGTCACCGAGCAGATGCTCAAGCAGTTCATCAAGATGGTCCACCCGCGTGGCATCTTTCGGCCGAGCCCGCGCATCATCATCTGCGTGCCCTGCGGCTCGACCCAGGTCGAGCGCCGCGCGATCCGCGAATCGGCGCTCGGCGCCGGCGCCTCCGACGTGTACCTGATCGAGGAGCCGATGGCCGCCGCGATCGGCGCCGGGCTGCCGGTGTCCGAGGCGAGCGGCTCGATGGTCGTCGACGTCGGCGGCGGCACGACCGAGGTCGGCGTCATCAGCCTCGGCGGCATGGTCTACAAAGGCAGCATCCGCGTCGGCGGTGACAAATTCGACGAATCGATCATCAACTACATCCGCCGCAACTACGGCATGCTGATCGGCGAGCCGACCGCAGAGATGATCAAGAAGAGCATCGGCAGCGCGTTCCCCGGCTCCGAAGTCAAAGAGATGGAAGTGAAGGGTCGCAACCTCAGCGAAGGCGTGCCGCGCAGCTTCACGATCAGCAGCAACGAGATTCTCGAAGCGCTGACCGATCCGCTGAACCAGATGGTCTCGGCCGTCAAGAACGCACTCGAGCAGACCCCGCCCGAGCTTGGCGCCGACATCGCCGAGCGCGGCATGATGCTGACCGGCGGCGGCGCGTTACTGCGCGATCTGGACCGGCTGCTGTCGGAAGAAACCGGCCTGCCGGTGCTTGTCGCCGAAGACCCGCTGACCTGCGTCGTGCGCGGTTGCGGCATGGCGCTGGAGCGCATGGAGCGGCTGGGCAGCATCTTCACGTCCGAGTGAGTGGACGGCCCGCTGCTCCACGCGCTTCGCTCGCTGGGGCGTAGCGAGCGGCCGTCAGCAGGGGGCGGGCGGCGCACAGGAACCGGAACGTACTGGAAGTACGCGAGGATTCCGAGCACTGATCAACCCCTGATCACAGCCGCGCAATAGCCCCATGGCCATCGGAACCATCGACCGGACGCCACCGCCCTTTTTCCGCCAAGGGCCGTCGGCGCTAACCAAGCTGATCCTGTGTTCGGCGCTCGCGCTGTTCCTGATGGTCGCCGACAACCGTTTCGCGGCGACTCGCCAGCTCCGTGCGGTGGTCGCGACCGCGCTGTACTACCCGCAGCAGGCGCTGCTCGTGCCGGTGCAGGCGATCCAGAGCGGCAGCGGCTACTTCATGGGCCTGCAGGGCGCGCTCGCAAACGAAGAGGCGGTCAAGCGCACGCTCGCCGAGCAGTCGGAGCGCTCGCTGCGCGTCGAGCAGCTGCTGACCGAGAACGCGCACCTGCGCGGCCTGCTCGAGCTGCGGCCGAGCATCAACGTCAAGTCGCAGGCGGCGCAGGTGCTGTACGAGGCGGCTGATCCGTATTCACGCAAGGTCATCATCGACCGCGGCGCGACCAACGGCATCGTCGTCGCGTCGCCGGTGATCAACGAGACCGGCGTGCTCGGCCAGGTCACGCGCGTCTACCCGCTGTCGAGCGAGGTCACGCTGCTGACCGACAAGGACGCCGCGATCCCCGTGCTCAACACCCGCACCCAGGCGCGCGGCGCGGCGTTCGGCAGCGCCGGCGCGATCGGCGCGGGCATGGAGATGCGCTTCATGGCCGGCAACGCCGATGTGCAACCCGGCGACGTGCTGACGACCTCGGGCGTCGACGGCATCTACCCGCCGGGCCTGCCGGTCGCGACGATCGCGAGCGTCGACCGCAAGCTCGACTCGGGCTTCGCGCGCATCGTGCTGACGCCGACCGCGAAGACCGACGGCGTGCGCCATGTGATGGTGATCGAGCCGGTCGGCCTGCAAATGCCGGCGCGGCCCGAGCCGGCAACTGCACCCGAGGCGAAGCCGGGCACCGCGAAGAAGGGCTCGCGCGCCGCGTCGCGCCCGGGAGCGGCGCCATGATCATGCCGCGCGCCAACGATCAACTGCTGCTGCCCGTCAACCCGCTGTTCGTCGCGTTCACGTTGCTGGTCGCGTTCGCGCTCAACATCGTGCCGCTCGGCCGGGTGCCGATGCTGCCCGATTTCGTGGCACTCGTGCTGGTGTTCTGGAACGTCCACCAGTCGCGCCGCGTTGGCGTGGGCCTGGCGTTCTTCTTCGGTCTGCTGATGGACGTGCACGACGGTGCAGTGCTCGGCCAGCACGCGCTGGCCTACACGCTGCTGAGCTTCTTCGCGATCACGATCCACCGACGCCTGCTGTGGTTCACGGTGCCGTCGCAGGCGGTGCAGATCCTGCCGCTGTTCTTCGCCGCGCACGCCGTATCGCTGGTCGTGCGGATGATCGCCGGCGGCATGTTCCCCGGCTGGCAGGTGCTGCTCGCGCCGGTGTTCGAGGCGCTGCTGTGGCCGATCGCCACGTGGCTGCTGTTGGCTCCGCAGCGCCGCGCCCCCGATCGGGACGAAAATCGGCCCCTGTGAACTCAAACCTTTCTGATCATCGCGCGCTGGGCCAGCGCCGGGCCGCTCCCAACCGGACCAGCAACCCCAAGGGCAACGAAGGCGCCCCTGGTGGCCCTCGGGGGTGGTTCGGCGTACCCGCCGAACCGGGGGTTCCATGACCGAGCTGAAGAACGTCGAACAGGAAGTCGGGCGCTTTCGGATGCGCTTGGCCGCGGCCGCCACCTTCGTGCTGTTCGCGTTCGGCCTGCTGACGGCGCGGCTCGTCTACCTGCAGGTCTACAAGCACGAAGAGCTTTCGACCCAGGCCGAGAACAACCGCATCACGGTCGTGCCGATCGTGCCGAACCGCGGGCTGATCCTCGACCGCAACGGCATCGTGCTGGCCAACAACTATTCGGCCTACACGCTCGAGATCACGCCGAGCAAGGTCGACGACCTTGAGGCGACGATCGACCGGCTTGCCACGCTTGTCAACATCGAGCCGCGCGACCGCAAGCGCTTCAAGCGGTTGATGGACGAGAACAGGAGCTTCGAGTCGCTGCCGATCCGCACCAAGCTCTCCGATGACGAGGTCGCGCGCTTCACCGCGCAGCGCTTCATGTTCGCGGGGGTCGACATCAAGGCGCGGCTGTTCCGCAATTACCCGCTCGGCCAGGTCGGCAGCCACCTGATCGGCTACATCGGCCGGATCAATCCGACCGAGAAGAAGCAGATGGAGGACGACTGGTCCGACGACGACCTCGCCAACTACCGCGGCACTGAATACATCGGCAAGCTCGGCATCGAGCAGAGCTACGAGAGCGAGCTGCACGGCGCGACCGGCTTCGAGGAAGTCGAGATGAGCGCCGGCGGCCATGCGGTACGCCGACTGAAGAGCAATCCGGCGACGCCGGGCAATGCGCTGGTGCTCTCGATCGACATCCGCTTGCAGGCAATGGTCGAGGAGCTGTTCGGCGACCGGCGTGGGGCGCTCGTCGCCATCGATCCACGTAACGGCGAGGTGCTCGCCTTCGTCAGCAAGCCCAACTTCGACCCGAACCTGTTCGTCGACGGCATCGACGTCGAGAACTGGCGGGCGCTGAACGAATCGCCCGACAAGCCACTGCTCAACCGGGCGCTGCGCGGCACGTATCCGCCGGGCTCGACCTTCAAGCCGTTCATGGCGCTGGCCGCGCTCACGCTCGGCAAGCGCACGCCGCAGCAGACGGTCTACGACCCGGGCTTCTTCAACTTCGGCAACCACCGCTTCCGCGACGACAAGGAAGGCGGGCACGGCACGGTCGACATGTTCAAGTCGATCACTCAATCGTGCGATACCTACTACTACATGCTCGCCAACGACCTCGGCGTCGACGCGATCCACGATTTCATGTCGCCGCTCGGTTTCGGCCGCATCACAGGCATCGACCTGCAGGGCGAGGTCAAGGGCGTGCTGCCTTCGACCGGGTGGAAGCGCACCGCCTACAAGAAGAAGGAAGCGCAGAAGTGGTATTCGGGCGAGACCATCTCGCTCGGCATCGGCCAGGGCTACAACACCTTCACCATGCTGCAGCTGGCGCAGGCTACGGCGGTGCTGGCCAACAACGGCATCAAGCACAAGCCGCGTCTGGTAATCGGCACGCAGGACCCGATGACGCGCGTGACGCGTCCCCTGCAGGCCGAGGCACCGGTCGATCTTGGCTACAAGGCTGAAAACGTGGCGATTGTCCGCAGGGCGCTGGTGGGCGTCACCCAAGAGGGCACCTCGGCCCGGGTGTTCGCAGGCGCGGGCTACCTGTCGGGCGGCAAGACCGGTACGGCGCAGGCCGTGACCATCGGTCAGAAAGACAAGTACAACGGCGCCAAGATGGAAGAGTTCCAGCGCGACCATGCGGTGTACATGGCCTTCGCGCCTGCCGAGAACCCGCAGATTGCGCTGGCGGTCA
>JANXVK010000648.1 GCA_025351675.1 Rhizobacter sp. | reverse complement strand
CCTTCGACCGTTACTGGCGCCTCGGGCATGACCTGTCCGTGACGGGCGAGTTGCTGGCGCTGGCCGACCCGCTCGGGCTGGACGAGGCGGCGCTGGAGCAGGGCATCGAAGGCGAGGAGTCGCGCACCGACCTGCGCGATTCGGTGGCCGCCGCGCTGGCACGCGGTGTCTTCGGCTCGCCCTTCATCATCGTCGACGGCGAACCGTTCTGGGGTTCCGACCGGCTCGAATTGCTGGACGACTGGCTGTCACGCGGCGGCTGGTGAGCCGCTGCGGATGCCGCTGTGGGTGCCGCGTTGGTGCCCGACCTGATAGGAGTACGACATGTCCGACCTGCAGACTGAAGTGAACCCGGCGGAGCGCCTGCGGCCCCTCACCGGCATCACCATCATCGACGTGACGCGCGTCGTCGCCGGCCCGTATTGCGCCCAGATGCTCGCCGACCTGGGCGCCACGGTCATCAAGGTCGAACACCCGAGCGACCCTGACTACGTGCGCAGCTTTCCACCGTTCGTGGCCAGCGCCGAGCCGGGCGCGGCGCCGGCCGGCAGTGGCTACTTCGCCCAGTACAACCGCCACAAGCTCGGCGTCAGTCTCGACCTGAAGCACCCCGACGGCAAGGCACTGTTCATCGAGATGATCGGCAAGGCCGATATCGTGATGGAAAACTTTCGGCCCGGCACGATGGACAAGCTGGGCCTCGGCTATGCCGTCCTGCAGGCCGCGAACCCGCGCTTGATCTACACCGCGATCAGCGGCTTCGGCCAGACCGGCCCGCATTCGCGTCGCCCCGCCTACGACAGCACCGCGCAGGCGGCTGGCGGCTTGTGGTCCATGAACGGCAACGCCGGCGAGCCGCCGATGCGCGTGGGCAGCATCATCGGTGACCTGGCGGCGTCGTTCTACGCCACGATCGGCACGTTGGCGGCGCTGCGCGAAGTCGAGCGCAGCGGCTTGGGCCAGATGGTCGACATCTCGCAGCAGGATTCGGTGGTCACCTTGACCGAAAGCGCGATCGTCAATTTCACGGTCGACAGCGTGGTCGCCACGCCGCTGGGCAATGAGCACCCGTTCGCGCGCCCCTACGGTCAATACGCCTGCAAGGACGGCCATGTGTTTTTCGGCTCCTACAGCGACAAGCTGTGGCGCGAGTCCTGCGTGATCTTCGGCGAACCCGAGCTTGCCGATGATCCCGAGATCGACACCATGGTCAAGCGCTTCGACGACGCCACCTACCAGCGCCGCCTGAAGCCCGTCATCGAACGCTGGTTCTCTTCGCGCACCAAGGCGGAGCTCGAGGCGATGGCGGGGGACCGCATCGCGCTGACGCCGATCAAGAGCATCGACGAAGTGGTGGCCGATCCGCACCTGCGCGCCCGCGAGATGTTCGTACCGGTTCAGCTGGAGGGTGGCAGCGTTGAAGTGTTCGGCTCACCGATCAAGTTGTCGGCGACACCGGCGCTCGCGGTCGGTGCGGCGCCAGCGCTCGGTCAACACAACCGTGAGATCTACATCGACTGGCTGGGGATGTCGCCAGAGCGCTTCGACCGGCTGGTGGGAACCGGGGTGGTTTGATGCGCTCCTGCATACAGGCGTGCCCATCGGATACCGCCTGGTGCGCCGGCAACGTCCTTCGCGGGCAGGACCGGCGGCTGTCCATCGCTGCGCCTCAGCCAACGATCGATACGCGACCGGCGAACGCGATCGTCCGCTTCAACGTTTCAACGTGACATTCTCGCGCTCGCGGTCCCACAACTGCGAGCGGCGCGCCTGCGCGTCCAGCTTCAGTTTGTATTTTTCGAGCTTTTCGGTTGCCGTTTTTGGCAGGCTCTCAGTGAATTCGACGAAGCGCGGAACCATGAAATAGCTCATGTGCTCGGCCGCGAAATTGACCACGTCGACATGCGCCATCGTCTCGCCCGTCCGGAGCACGACATAGACCATGACCTCGTCTTCACTCATGTCCGCAGCGAGCGGAATCGCGGCGACCTCGAGGATCGCAGGGTGGCGCGACAAGATCAGCTCGACCTCGTAAGCCGAAATGTTCTCGCCGCGGCGCCGGATCGCCTCCTTTTTGCGGTCGACGAAATAGAGATAGCCGTCGGCATCGACGCAGCCACGATCGCCGGTCCGGAACCAGCCGTCGACGAAGGCGTTCTCGGTCTCGGCCGGCATGTTGTAGTAGCCCTTCATCATCGACCCGGCCTGCAACGGCAGCACCCAGATCTCGCCGACCTCGCCGGGCGGCAACTCGCGGTCGTCGTCGTCGACGATTCGCAACTCGCATGCGCCGCGCGGGCGCCCGGCCGAGCCGGCCTTGTCGGGCGGATCGTCCGGCTTGAAGCAAGTGACCGAGAAGTTTTCCGACATCGCGAAGACCGATGTGAGCTCGACGCCGTAGCGCTGCTGGATCTCGCGGTAGATCTCCTTCGGCACCGGAACCGCCATGCATTGGCGCAGCGCGTGATCGCGCTCGTGCGGCCCGGGCGGCAACTTCCAGATGATGTTCGTCATCGCGCCCAGCGCGTTGAACTGGGTCGCGCCGGTCGCCCGGATGTCGTCCCAGAAGCGTGTCGCCGAGAAGCGCGGCGCCAAGGCCACCGCGGCATCGGCCCAGAGCGCAGCGTACGAGCTGAACCAGATCGCGTTGGCATGAAAGAGCGGCAGGCAGGTGTAGAGCACGTCGTCGGGCCGGTAGCCGAAGTCGAGCGTCACCGCGCGGCCGACCGCATGGCCCTGCGAGTGCGGGCACATCACGCCCTTCGACGGGCCGGTCGTCCCCGAGGTATAGATGATCAGTTGCGTGTCGTCGTGCGCGACCGCCTCAAGTGGTGGACGCGAGTCGTCGCCGGACTCAAGCGCTGCGAAGGCGACGGCTGGCAGCCCGGCTGATCCGAGTCCGCAGGTCGCGATCGCTCGCGGGCCGCGATAGAACCAGCGCCGGACTTTCGGCAGTTGCGCGGCGAGCGACGCAACCCGGTCGACCCATTCGTCGTCAACCACGACGCAGATTGCGTCGGACTGGTCGATGAAGTAGCGCAGCATGTCCCCCTTGGCCGCGGTGTTGATCGGCACCGCGACCGCGCCTATCTTGCCCAGCCCCCAGGTGGCCCAGTAGAACTCGGGGCAGTTGGGCAACATCACCGCGACATGGTCGCCGTGCTTGATGCCCTGCGCCGCGTAGCCGTTCGCATACCGGTTGGTCATCGCTTCGACCTCGCCATAGCTGTACCGGCGCCCCTCCCACAGCAAGAATGTCTTGTCCGGAATGCGCCCGGCCTTCTCGGCAAGGACACGGCCGATCGTGCGTTCCTCGAGTGCGTAGTCGTGCATGGTTGTGCCTGCTCTTTCCCCGGAGGCCTCACTGTGCCTGCGAATTCGATCTGCCTGATGTCCGACAAACCATTTAATATCGTCCGACAATTATCATAGAATCTTCGCAGGTTCGGTCAACCTGAACCGGTTCGCGACAGGAGGCAAGAGACGATGGCTCAAGCAACATCCACCGGCACCTCTGCTTCGCCGCAGCCCGGGCTCGATCCCCAAACCATCGAGCGCTGGGAAGCCGGTGTGGCCAACGAGCGCACGCGTCGCGAACCGCCGGCGTCGTTCCCGTGCCTTCCCGACCTGCCCGCCGGCCGTTACTCGGACCCCGCGTTCTTCGAGCTCGAGCGCGACGCGCTGATGAAGCACAGCTGGGTCTATGCCGGCCACACCGACCAGTTGCCCGAGATCGGCAGCTTCTTCGTGCGCCGCCAGAGCGGCGCACCGATCCTCGTCGTGCGCGGCGAAGACCGCGAGGTCCGGGCCTTCTACAACACCTGTCGCCATCGCGGCGCGCCGGTGACTCGGGTCGATGCCGGCTGCGCGGCCGGCACGTTCACCTGCGGCTACCACGGCTGGACCTATCGCCTCGACGGCACGCTGAAGGCGGTGACCGACGTGCGCGATTTCGCCGGCCTCGATCCGACCTGCCGCAGCCTGGTACCGGTGCGTTGCGGGTTGATCGGCAACTTCATCTTCGTCTGCGAAGATCCTCAGGCGGAGTCGCTCGAAGACTCCCTTGAACCGGTGGCGCAGTATTTCCGCCACTTGCCGCTGCACGACCTGCGGCTCGTGAATCAACGGGTGATCGAACTCGACGGCAATTTCAAGGTCGTTCTCGAGAACTTTCTCGAGGCGTACCACTTCCGCCTGCTGCACCAGCAGACCACGCACCGCATCTTCGATGCGTCGGGCACGAGCATTCACCTCTGGCCGCACGGCCACTCGATGATGCTGACGCCGAACCGCCGGGCGAACTGGGTCGATCCGGGCACGATCGGCATGCCCGAGATGGCCACCGCGACCACCATCGAGCGCGACCACAACCCGAGCTACAACGTCTTCCCGAACATGATCCTGCCGATCTCGGCAAGCGGCATTCCGTGCGTCGTGATGTGGCCCATCAGCATCGAGCGAACGCTGATGGAGATCCTCTGGTTCGCGCCCGACTGGGGTGGCGGGCCACGCGATCCGCTCTGGGAGACGCGCATCGCGAACTTCGACCGCATCGTCGACGAAGACATCGCGTTCGTCGCGCCGATCCAGACCTCGTTGACGTCGCCCGGTTTCAAGGGCGTGCCGCTGAACTACCAAGAGCGGCGGATCTATCACTGGCACGAGGAGCTCGACCGCCGCATCGGCGTCGAGCGCATCGCGCCTCATTTGCGCGTGGCGCCCGTCCTTGCCGAGTGGTTGAAAAGCGCCTGACGCAGCGAACCGTTTTCGGTCTCACGGACGAGGTCGCGAGACAATCCCGGCGCGGTGCCATGCCGCCGGACTCGGTTCTGCGAGCCGCAAGCCAGCTGTCGCGGCGCTCTCGACGAGCTTGAGAAAGCGCGTGATCCTCGAGTCGGCGCTGGCATTCGATTCGGTTTCGGGCGAGCGTACGGCTCGCTCTGATCTGGATGAACCGCTCCGGCGGCTGTTCGAGCCCACCGGCTACATCCCGCCCGCAGAAGCTGAGGCGAACTGCTCGCGGCTACCGGCTACTCGCCAGTCAAGCCGCCACGGTGGTGGCCTGACTTGAACCAGACAGCGTCCACGAATTCCGCGGCGGTTCAGTGCCCCTGCTGCAGCAGTGCAAGCGCAAAGCTGCTCTTGTGACACGGCCAGACCAGCGTGGGCACCTGCGCCCGACGTGTCCCTCAAGCAGCTGCAGCTGCGGTGGCGGTTGCGGCCGCCCGCGGTTGCAACCGAATCATCATCACGGCCGCCGCCGCGACCAGGCACGCGGCCCCGGCCGCGAACAGCGCCGGGTTGTAGGTGAGCAGCAAGGTGCGCGTGAGACCCGCGCCATACGCGGCGGTCGCAGCGCCCAGTTGGTGCGCGGCGAAGACCCAGCCGAAGATCATGCCGGCTTTCTCCTTGCCGAACTCCTGCGCGGCGAGCTTGACGGTCGGCGGCACGGTGGCGATCCAGTCGAGGCCGTAGAACATCGCGAAGATCGACAGGCCGTAAAACGTGAACTCCGAGAACGGCAGCCAGAACAGCGACAAGCCGCGCAGGCCGTAGTACCAGAACAGCAGTTTGCGGTTGTCGTAGCGGTCGGAGAGGTAGCCCGAAAGCGTGGTGCCGACCAGATCGAACGCGCCCATCATCGCCAGCACCGAGGCCGCGGGCACGGCCGTCATGCCGTTGTCGCCGCAGAGCGAGATGAAGTGGGTCTGCAGCAGGCCGTTGGTGCTCAGGCCGCAGATGAAGAAGGTGCCGGTGAGGATCCAGAACGTGCGGTTGTGCGAGGCCTCGGCCAGCACCTGGAACGGGCCGAGGAAGCTCAGCTTCGTCGCGCGCGCCGGCGCCGGCTCGACCGGCGCGCCCTCGGGTTCGCCGAACGCACGCAGGCCGATGCTGCCCGGGTGATCGCGCATGAACAGCGTTGCGAGCAGCGCGATGAACACGCAAGCCGCGAACACCGGAACCACCGCATAGCGCCAGCCCATCGTCTCGATCATCCAGGCCGCGACCGGCAGGAAGATCAGCTGGCCGGTGGCCGTGCTCGCCGCGAACAGGCCGACGACCAGCCCGCGGTTGGTCGTGAACCAGCGGTTCGCGACCATCGCGCCGAGCACCAGCGCCGTCAGCCCCGTGCCGCAGCCGAGCACCAGGCCCCACAGCAGGAACATCTGCCAGAGCTGTGTCACCTGCGTGGCGAGCACCATCGCGACCGCGATGAAGCTGGCGGCGGTGACCATGACCGTGCGCAGGCCGAAGCGTCCGATGAATACGGCAGCGAAGGGCCCGAGCAGCCCGAACAGCGCGAAGCGCACCGCGAACACCGACGAGAGCTGCTCCGTCGTCCAGCCGAACTCCTTGCTGAGCGGTTGCAGCATCGCGCCGGGCAGGCCGAGGGCAGCCGAGGTGGTCAGCATCGCGAGGAAGGTGACCGCCGCGATCACCCACGCGTAGTGGACGCCGCGCGTGGCGAGCGCACTCGCCACGCGTTGTGAAATCACAAGCCGACTCCCGGTGCGGTGGGGTCGCGCCGCTCGATCAATTCGATCTTGTAGCCGTCGGGGTCGGTGATGAACGCGATCACGGTGGTGCCGCCCTTGACGGGACCGGCCTCGCGCGTGACGTTGCCGCCGCCGTGGCGGATTTTCTCGCAGGCCGCGGCGGCGTCGGGCACGCCAATCGCGATGTGGCCATAGGCCGTGCCGTGCTCGTAGCTCGACACGCCGTGATTGAAGGTCAGCTCGATCTCGGCGTGCTCGGGGTTCTTGCCATAACCGAGAAACGCGAGCGAGTAGTTCTGCGACGGGTTCTCGGACTGGCGCAGCAGCGTCATGCCCATCACCGTCGTGTAGAAATCGATCGAGCGCTGCAGGTCGCCGACGCGCAGCATGGTGTGGAGGAATCGCATGGTCAGTGGGCGTCGAAGATGAAGCAGGTGGTGGAGGCGTGAGCGTACAGCTTGCCGTCGGGGCCAACCAGGCGGCCGTCGGCCGTGGCCATGCGGCCGCCGACATGGATGGTCGTGCCGATCGCGCGCAGCAGCGGTGTCCTGGTCGTCACCGCGCGCACGTAGTTGATCTTCAACTCGGCCGTCGTGTAGGCCTTGCCGGCCGGCATGGTCGAGTGCACGGCGCAGCCGACGCACGAATCGAGCAGCGTCGCAATCCAGCCGCCGTGCACCGTGCCGAGCGGGTTGTAGTGGCGCAGCAAGGGTCGGCCTTGAAAAACGGCGCGGCCAAACTCGATCTCGATCGGCAGAAAGTCGAGCGTCTCGCCTATTGGCGGATAGGGCAACTCGCCGCTGAACATCTTCTCGAACACCTGCATGCCGGTCAGGCCCGCGACCTGATCCGGCCGCGGCACGCCGGCGGTCGTCATCAGTTTGCGGCGCTTGGCCTCCTCGGCTTCCCATTGCGCCAGCACGGCTGTTGCCAACCGCGTGGCATCGACTTTCGAGTCCATCAATGTGCCTTAAAGTTGTAATTGCAATGATTGTAGCTACAATTGGGATGCCATGAAAATCCCCACCCGAAAAGAGATCGCGACGGCTGTCTCACCGAGCGGCTGCAGCAGCTTCAAACTGCGTCAGTTGTCGCGGCGTGTGAGCCAGCACTTCGACCAGATCGTCGCGAGCACGGGGCTGAAGACGACCCAGTACTCGCTGCTGTCGAACGTTGTGCAGCTGGAGCCGATCCGCCCCGGCGATCTGGCGGACCGGATGGAGATGGACGCGTCGACCCTCACCCGCAACCTGCAGCCGCTGGTCGCGCAGGGCTGGGTCGTCGTCGCGCCGGGCGACGATGGCCGCAGCCGCATCGTCGTCGCGACCGACGCGGGTCGCGACAAGCGCGACTCGGCGCGGCGCGAGTGGAAGCGCGCGCAGCTGGCGTTCAACGAGCGCATCGGCAGTGAGCGCGTCGTGCGCCTGCACGCGCTGATCGACGAGTGCCTCGCGGCGATGAGCGAGACGCCGGCCGATTGATCAGGCGCTTCGCGCCGCGTCAACCGGCTGCAGCATGGCGAGGTCGCTCGTACGCGATGTCCCATTCGTCTTCCGACACTTTGACGAAGCCGTGGCGCTGGTAGAACCGATTCGCATCGCTGTCGCGCAGCGCGCCGACGCGGAAGACTCCGACCGCATCCGGCGCGTTTTTGAATAGCCGCCGCAACACCGCACCGCCGAGGCCGCGCGCCTGAAACGGTGCGCCGATGTAAAAGTGCTCGATCCGCATCGCGTCGACCGGCTCGGCCCAAAAGCCGATGCAACCGGCGCTCAAGCCATCGACCACGATGCGCCGCGTGTCGGCGGGCCGAACCGTCGTGCGAAAGCGCTCGGCTGCGCGTTGCGGATCGAAGCGACCGATGCGCTCGAGGCTTTCGCGCATCGTGGCGATGCGCAGTGCGACGAGCTCGTCGAAGTCGGCGGCGGTGACGGGCGCGAAGTCGAACGCGACCGTCATGGCGTCACGGCGCGACCGTGTAGTTCAGCGTCATCCGCCCGCCGTCGATGTAGACGATCTCGCCTGTCATGTAGCTCGACGCGCTGCTGACGAGGAAGGCGCACACGTCGGCGATCTCGCTCGGTTCGCCCAACCGCTTCATCGGCGTGCGGCTCATGATGCGTGCCTTGGCTTCGTCGCTGCCGAGCACCGCCTTCTGCGCGAGCTCGGTGGCGATCGTGCCCGGCGCGACCGCGTTGACGCGGATGCCGTGGTCGGCGAGCGCGAGCGCCATCACGCGCGTCAGCTGGTTCACGCCGCCCTTGCTGGCGTTGTAGCTCGCGATGCTCGGGATCGCCATGATGCCGTTGACCGAGCTCATGTTGACGATCGCGCCCGGTCGCTCGGCGGCGACCATCGCGCGCGCGACTGCCTGGCCGACGAGGAAGGCGCCTTTCAGGTTGACGTCGATCACCGCGTCCCAATCGGCCTCGGTGATGTCGAGAAAGTTCGCGGCCTTGAAGATGCCGGCGTTGCTGATCAGTGCGTCGACTTGGCCGAAGGCCTGCAAGGTAGCGGCGAGCGCGGCTTCGACCTCGCGTTGGTCGGCGACGTTGCAGTGCTGGTAGATCGCGCGCCGGCCGCGCGCGTTCAGACTCGCGGCGAGGGCGCTGCCGCGCGCGTCGTCGACGTCCCACAGAGCGACCGCCGCGCCGTCGTGCGACAAGCGCTCGGCGCAGGCCGCCCCGATGCCTTGCGACGCGCCGGTCACGATGGCGACTTGGCCTTCAAGGTGAAAGTGAACGGCGGTCATCAGGCAACCTCCATGCTTCGCACTGCGGTATTCGCCTTGGGAACGGCCCGGCGGCTCATGCGGCGGCTCCTGCGGATCGGGCTTGTCTGCGGTTGAGCCAGACGGCGATGCCTCGGGCGTTGAGTTCGTTGTCGAGCGCGAGCAACTCGCGCACGCGCGCCTCGATCAACGTGCTGCCGTGCGCATCCAGGCTCTTCATGTGGATCGCGATGAAGCCGTCCATCAGCGCCGTGTGACGGTGCGCGTCGTCGGGCAGCGCGAGCGCCAGTGCCACCATTGCATCGAGCTGCGTCAGCAGCAGGTTCGCCAGACGCGGCACATCGGCAACGCGACCGTAGTGGGTCAGGTACATGCACTCGGGTGCGTAGGCCAGCATGCGCTCGATCGAGTGGCGCAGCGCCTCGGGCTCGAACTGCACCGGCGTCGTCGTCGGCATGGCCCAGGCGCCTTGCGCGGTGTCGAATTCGCGGTACGAGAGACCGAAGGTGTCGCCGGTAAAGAAGCCGCGGCTGCGTGCGTCCCAGATGCAATGGTGGTGGCGTGCGTGGCCGGGGGTGTCGAGGAATTTCAGCGGCCGACCGGCGAGCTCGATCGTCATCTCGTCAGCGCTGCGCAGCACGC
>JANXVK010000634.1 GCA_025351675.1 Rhizobacter sp. | reverse complement strand
CGTGGGCGAACCCGATCAGCCGCCAAGCGTTTGCCAACTCGTCGTGCGCGTCGACGCGCTCGAGCATCGGGATCACCGACTCGGACAAGCTCACCGCGTCGCTGCTCCAGTTCCCGGGGGCGGAACCGTACAGCCGGACCAGCATCGCGACCAGTTGGGATGCCACCCTGACCCGCTCGTTCCCGGTCTGCTCCGCGGCGGTGCGGGCTTCCGAGAGAATCGCTTCAGCCTCGGCAAAGTCGCCCAATTCCATCAGCGTCTCGCCCAGTGGGGGCAGCAACGACAGTCGCGTCGCGTCAGCCGGATCGAGTATCCCGATCGCGCGTCGATACAAGCTGGCCGCGGAATGCATGTCGCCACGCGCGAAGGCGCGCCCGGCGGCAGCCGAGAGCCGCCTCGCAGCGTCGCTGCCGATCTCGATTCCGTGGGGGTCCAGCGGCCCCAGATCTCGCAGGTAGCGATGCGCCTGCTCCAGGTGATAGCCGAGAATTTCCTCGAACTCCAGCCCACGTCCATGCTCGGCATTCACTTGGTCCGCCCAACGCACGAACTCGGCATGCAGGTTGGCGCGGGCGCGCTTCAGCAGTCCGTTGTAGACGGTCTCGCGCACGAGGTGATGGTCGAAGCGGAACCTCGACTCGCTCTGCCCTGGGGTCGTCGCCGGATGAATGAACTGTTTGCTGGTCAGCCCGATCAGTTGCTTGTCGACGCTGGCGCGCAGCGTTGCCGGCACGAGCGCCTCGACCGCCGACTGAGCGAACTCCAGACCGATGACGGAGGCCGGATCGACGGCCGAGCGCTCTTCGCGCTGCAACTTGTCCAGCCGCGCCTCGAGCAAGGCCTGGATCGTCGGCGGGATCGCGATGTCTCCGTAGGCTTCGCCTCTGACCCAGCGGCTGCCCTCTTGGCGGAGCGCGCCGGTGTCGATCAGCATCGAGAGCATCTGCTCGACATACAGCGGATTTCCCTCCGAGGACGCCACGATTCGATCCAGCACGTCCGGTGTCAGATCGGCGGCGCCGAGCAGGTTTGCCACCACTTGCGCCGAGGCTGCGGCGTCGAGCGGTCGCAGTATCAGCCGGACCGCTCCGGGTCGAAGTCCCCATTGGGGACGCTCCTGGATCAGGTCATGCCGCGTCGTCGCCAACAGCAGGATCGGTGCTTCGTGCGTCTCATCCAGGACGTGCTCGATCAGGTCGAGAAACGCCGGGGCGGCCCAGTGGATGTCATCGAGCAACGCGACGCAGGGTCGGTCGCGCGCGAGGCCTTCGAGAAACTTGCGGGCCGCCCAGAACAGCTCGAGCAGCGGAAACTGCGCGGCATGCAGACCCACGGCCGAGGCGAGCCGGTCGGCCACGTCCGCCTGGCCGACGACGCTCAGGATCTTTTCGCGTGCGACCTCGGGAGAGTCGTCGCCGCGAATGTCGGCGGCCTCCGTCAGCATGCCGCGCAAGGGCCAGAAGGTCACGCCTTCGCCATACGGCAGGCAACGGCCGCGCAGCACGCGCGCGCGGGGGGCCACGGCCTCCAGGACCTCATGCACCAGTCGGGACTTGCCGACACCGGCATCTCCGACCACGGTGGCGAGCCGGGCCTTTCGCCCGACGCTGGCCTCGTCGAACAGCGCGTGGAGCGTGGCCAGTTCCGCATCGCGTCCGACCACGGGCGTGTCCTGACGACGCAGGTTGCCGTCCAGGCCGCGCACGGAGATGAGGCGGAACGCCGGCACGCGCTGCGACTTTCCCTTCAGTTCGAGCGGCTCGACCCGCTCGACTTCGACTGCATCGCGCACCAAGCGCCAGGTGGTCTCGCCCAGGTAGATCTGGTTCTCGGGTGCCGCCTGTTCGAGGCGGGCGGCGACGTTGACGGCATCGCCCGTCGCCAGTTTCTGGTCGACCGACGGATCGTCGTTTGCCACCACTTCCCCGGTGTTCACGCCGGTGCGATTGGCCAGCGCGACGCCGTAGCGGCGCATCAGGTCTTCATTGAGTGTCTGCAACGCCGCCTGCATGCCGGCCGTGGCGCGCACCGCCCGCAACGCATCGTCTTCGTGCGCCCGAGGCAACCCGAAAACAGCCATGATGGCGTCGCCGATGTACTTCTCGATCTTTCCGCCGTGACGCGTGATTTCTGCCGCCATGGCGGCAAAGTAGCGGCCGACGACCTCGCGCATGGTCTCGGGATCGAGGAGCTCGGTGAGCGCCGTCGACCCCTTGAGATCAGAGAAGACGATCGTGACCGTCTTGCGCAACTCCCGCGGCGGCAAGACCTCGGCCTTCGGCGCGAGTGGCGTGCCGCAGTATCCGCACAGCTTGAATTTGGCAGGGTTTTCTTCGCCGCAGCCGGGGCATATCTGCATGCGCGAGTCTACCGTGCCGACCAGAACACGGCGGGCCGCTCGACCGGCTCCGCGTGGACTCCCGCCCCGACCAAACTTCGCAGTGCGGATATGCCGCGCACCCCATCACCTTGCGTGCCGCCCCGCCCATTTGCACGTGCCGAATCGCCGCCACTACCTCGACCAACTGCTGATGACGCGTCTGCAGGCCTTCTTGGGCGAGGCGGATTCGGCGACGCTCGCGCTGCTGCAACGCCAGCTGGTCTGGATCGACCTGCCCTGTGGTCAGCCGCTGAAGACGCAAGGCGAGCCGGGCGATGCGATGTACCAGCTTGTCAGCGGCCGCCTGCGTGTGAGCATCACCGACCGATGCGGTTGAGATCCTGCTGCTGCACCCGGCACAGCGAGTGTCGCCGACCCCGCACCGCCGCCTGGCTGCGGCCGCGCACGCTGACGGTCCACGTGCACCTGCGCGCGGGCCATGTCGGTGACATCGAGCGGCTCGGCCGCCTGGTCCGCCGCACGGCCACGGGCCTGGTGTTGGCCGGTGGCGGTGCGCGCGGTGCCGCGCATGCCGGCGTCTTCAAGACGCTGGGCGAGCGCGGCGTGCCCGTCGACGTCGTCGGCGGGACCAGTATGGGCGCGGTGCTCGGCGCGGTGATCGCGCTCGATGCGAGTCCGGCGCGCGTGATCGAGACCTTCGCAGAGCACCTCGGCAAGAAGCCCACCGGCGACTACAACGTGTTGCCGCTGCTCTCGCTGAGCAAGTGGGCGCGCCTGCGCGGCATGATGGAGCGCACCGAGAAAGCCTTCGGTGGCAGCGCCGACCTCGACATCGAGGATTTGTGGAAGACCTGCTACTGCGTCGCGACGAACTGCTCGCAGGCGCGCGAGCAGGTGCTGCGCAGCGGGCCGCTGGTCAACGCCGGGATGGCGAGCTGCGCCATCCCGGGCGCGCTGCCGCCGGTGCTGCACGAGGGCGATCTGCTGTGCGACGGCGGCACCTTCAACAACTTCCCGGCCGACGTGATGCGCGGCGTCTGGGGCGTGGGCCGCGTCATCGGCGTGGACCTCAGCTTCGACAAGCCGGGCGGCATCGAGCACCAGCACCTGCCGGGCTCGTGGGCGCTGTGGCGCGACCTGCTGCGCCCGCGCCGCCGACGCCGCTACACGCTGCCGTCGCTGACGAACTGCTTGACGAATGTCACCTCGCTTTACAGCAGCTCACGCCAAGCCGCCTCGCGCCTGCTGACCGACGTCTACATGAGACCGGAGCTGTCGAAGGTGGCATGCTGCAGTGGGACCGGTATGCGCCAACCGTGCAGCAAGGCTGCGAGCACGCGCTGCAGGTGTGGGATACCGAAACGCCGGGCAAGGCGTGAGGGCAGTGCGGCGTCGACCGACCCTGTTCAAGCCGGGCTGGCCGGCGGGCGCTTGCGTGCCTGCGGTCGCGAAGCGAGCGCGGCCGCCGCTTCCTTCTTGCCCAGCGCCCTGAAGGCGGCGATCGCCGGCAGGTGCCCGGTCCGCGGGCGAGCCTTGCCGGCCTCCCACTGGTAAATCGACTGCCCCGAGACCCCCAGCAGCCAGCCGCAATCTTCGGCCGACAGGCCGAGGCGCGCGCGCTGCGATGCCAGACCTTTGGCACTGAACCGCAGCGACGTCGCCGACGCGTCGTCGGCAGCCGCCGCCTTCGCGGCGGGCCCGGCCTTGCCGAGCCGGCGCAACGCCTGCTCAAGCGCGTGGGTGCGGCGTTTGAGTGCCGCGATGTCGGCGCGGTGGGTGACAGCGGCCTTCTTCAGGCTTTCGATCTCGCTGCGAACCTCCTTGCGGGCGACGCGGGCGATTTCGCTCTTCAGGACGGATGCAATGTTTGGCATGGCCCGATTGTGCCCCGCGAGCAGGTCGCTTTTCGACCCTGACAGGGCGGTCGGCAGCTGGCCGCGCGCTTTCGACACGTCGTCGCACCCGTTTGGCGTTCAGCATCGGTGGCTGCCAGGATGCGCGACACTGACGCTCGGGTCGTGATCATCGATCACACCGCGACGTGTCGCCCACTCAGGAGCCACCGCCTTGGACGCAGAACACGCCACAGAACCGGCAGCGACCCCGCCGAGCGCGAAAGCCTTTGTGCCGCTCGCCGCGAGCCAGCGCATCGAGGCGCTCGATGTCGTGCGCGGCTTCGCGCTGTTCGGCATCTTCCTGATGAACATCGAGTGGTTCAACCGGCCGTTCGCCGCCTTCAACGAAGGCATGCCGAGCGGGCTCACGGGGCTGGACTGGCTCGCCAGCTGGTTCGTCGCCTACTTCGTCGCGGGCAAGTTCTGGACCATCTTCTCGCTGCTGTTCGGCATGGGCTTCGCCGTGATGCTGGTGCGCGCCGAGCGCGCCGGCCGGGCGTTCACGCAGGTGTACCTGCGCCGCATCCTGGCACTCGCGGTGTTCGGTGCGGTGCACTTCATCTACCTCTGGGACGGCGACATTCTCTTCAGCTACGCGGTCGGCGCGCTCGGCTTGCTGATCGTGCTGTACGGCGGGCCGCGGCCAATCGTGATCGCCTGCGCGGTGCTGGTGGGCCTGGGGTTCATTCCGGAGGCCGACGCCTTCTACCTCGTCGCCGGCGGCTTGGCGGTGATGGGCTGGCTGGCGCTGTACTTGCGTGGCGAGAGACGGCTCACCTGGCGCGGGGTCTCGATGCCCGTGGCCTGCTGCGTCCTGCTGCTGGCCGGTGCGCTGATGTCGATCGCCGCGCTGGTGCTGTGGCTGCTGCCCGACGGCCCGACCGAGCCGCGGCTGCCGTTGTCGGTGTTCGGCCCGCTGCTGTCCGTCGTCGGCTGGCTGTCCTGGAAGTACCACGAGCCAGCCGCGAAGCGCAGCCTGCGCATGGCCGTGAGCATCTGTGTTTTCGCCGGCGTCGGGATGACCGCGATGGGCCTGGTCCAGCAGTTCACGCCGGATCCGATGATCGCGCCGGCGGCGGCCGGCAGCGCACCGGTGGCCGCAGCGACCGCGACCGCCAAGCCGGATGTCGCCACCGCAGCGTCGGCCGCCTCGTCGGCCAAACCCGCGGCCGAGAAACCGAAGAAGAGCGGGGCGGAACGCGCGGCCGACTTGAAGGCCGAGCGCGAGAAGCGGCTCAAGGAGCAGGCGCAGAGCAAGGTCGAGGAGGTCAAGAGCTTCACCACCGGCACGTACCCGGACACGGTGGGCTGGCGCGGCCGCCGCTTCCTGGAGAAGGCGGCCGGGGATGCCGGCTTCGCGGTGGTGCTGGTGAGCATGTTCCTGCTCGGCGTCTGGTTCGTGCGCTCCGGTGTGATGGCCGAGCCTGAAAAGCACGTGGCGTTCTTCCGCAAGCTGGCGCTGTACGGTTTGCCGGTGGGCACCGGCCTGGGCCTGCTGACCGGCTTCATCGCGGTGTCGCACACGCCGGGCGAGCGCTACGACGGCTGGGGCATCGCGCGCGGGCTCCTGATGCTGGGCAACCTGCCGGCGTGCCTGGGCTACGTCGGGCTCGTGGTGACGATGTTGTACAGCCACACGGCGCTGTCGCGCATCCGCGTGCTGGCGCCGGCGGGCCGCATGGCGCTCACCAACTACCTGATGCAGTCAGTGATCTGCATGGCCGTTTTCTACGGCTTCGGCCTCGGGCACTGGGGCATGCCACGGGCCCTGCAGCTGCTGTTCGTGGTGGTCGTGTACGCGGCGCAGGTCGCGCTCAGCCACTGGTGGCTGGCGCACTTCCGCTACGGCCCCGTGGAGTGGCTGTGGCGCGGCTTCACCTATCGACAGGTGCCGCCGCTGCGCGTCGCCGCGGGCAGCTTGGGCCCGGGTTCCGAATCGCGCGCCACGCGGACCGGATCAGCCCGCGGCGTCGAGGTTGGCGCTCACGCGCTTCAGCAGCGCGCGCAGCTGTTCGCGCTCGGACGCGCCGAGCCCGGCGACCGCGCGCGCCGAGCCGCCGTGCCCTGCAGGTGCAGCGCGCGCTGCACCGCCACGCGCGCGGCGGTCAACGGCACATGGCAGGCGGCGCTCGCGTACGACTGGCCGAACGCGCACTACACCGAGCACTTCGTGCTCGGCGGCGCGGACCGCACGTTGCACGGCAGTGCGTCGTTTCTCGGTGTGCCGCGCGGGATGCTCGAGGGTGCGCTCGAGCCCGACACGCTGCACATCGTCACCCGCACCCAAGAGACCGGCGCGAGTGGCGATGTGGTCCACCGTTACCGCGCCAAACTGGTCGGCGACGAGCTGCACTTCGTGATGCAGACCGAGGGCGGCAGCTCGACCCACGCGCCGGTCGAGTTCGTCGCCCGCAGTGCGTCGCCGAAACCCTGGGGTGCATCGGTTCGCCGGTGCGCGATGCGATCGGCGCACCGGCCGAAAGTGCAGCGATGCGGCCAGCGAACTCGTCGAACGCGGCGACGAAGCGGTCGACATGCGCGACCGTCAGCGGCAACGACAGCACCACGAAGCCGCGCCGCGCCAGGTAGATGCCGCGTTCGGCCATGAAGAAGAACAGCAGGTCTTTCAGGAGCGGGTCGGCGCCGGCCAGGTCGGCGATGCTGCGGATCGGCGCCGTGCCGGCCTGGAAGTTCATCAGCGAGCCAAGGCCGACGAACTGCATCTCGGCGCCATGCCTGCGGCAGACCGCGTTCAGGCGCGCGCGCATCGCGTCGCCGCGCGCGTTCAGCGCGGTTGCGGCCGCGGGCGTGTAGACCGAGCCAAGTCCGGCGATGCCGGCCGCCATCGTCAGCACGTTGTTGTTGAAGGTGCCTGCGTGGGTCAGGGCGTCGGGCCGGCGCGGGTCGAACTGCGCCATCACGTCGTGGCGGCCGCCGAACGCGCCGAACGACATGCCGCCGCCGATGTACTTGCCCAGCGTCGTCAGGTCGGGCGCGATGC
>JANXVK010000609.1 GCA_025351675.1 Rhizobacter sp. | reverse complement strand
CCGGCGACTTCCACAACCACACCACCTGCTCCGACGGCTCGATCTCCATGCAGAAGCTGGTGAGGAAGGCCACCGAGAAGGGCGAGGGCACTTTCGGTCTCGACTGGTTTGTGCAGGCCGGCCACGGCGGCAACGGCAGCCGCAACTGCACGCTCGCCGAAGACGGGACGCTGGCCACACCCGCTTACCCGGTGGTCGCGGGCCAAGGCCCGACGACGACCTGGACCAACAGCATCGGCGCGGCCACGCTCAAGGGCGACGGCGGCGGTGTCGGCGGCACCGGCAACATGTGGCGCTGGCAGTCGATCCAGGAGTACCAGTACCCGCTGCTCGAGTACCTCTCGGCCGCCAAGAACCAACCGCTGTTCATCGGCCTGGAGTCGGTGGTGGCCGGCCATGAGCACAGCTCGATGTCGGTCGTCACCGGCCAGATGCCGCAGGCAATCGACAGCCTGACGCTGCCGACCATCCCGGGCTACAACGCCGTCGGCAACGCCAACGCGCTGGCCCAGTGGTCGTACTGCTTCGATCGCGGTGACACCGACAAGAGCCGCGGCAACGTCACCGGCTCGGCAATCGGCAACAACTGGAACTGCGCGGTCCCCGGCAGCAACAGCGCGAGTGACCCGAGCTGGAACGCCGCCGCGCAGAAGCTGATCCCGGCCGGCGGGGCCGGTACCGGCACGCGCGGCCACCTGAAAACCGTCGAGGCGATGAAGTGGATGGCGCAGGCCCACCCGAACGCCAGCTACTACGTGCCCGCCCACCTGGAGCGCGCCGGCCCGTTCAACCCGGACGGCAACAACGGTTTCAACATCGAGCACCTGCGCAACCTCAACACTGCGGCGCCGAAGATCGCGTTCGGCTTCGAGACCCAGCCGGGCCACGGCGCGTCGTCGAACCGCGGCGAGTACCAGCCCAAGCGCAACAACTTCGGCGGCGTGCTGGTCGACTCGGTCGGCGGCACGACCTACGGCGGCACCGGCGTCTACGGTGCGCAAGTCGGCGGCGTCTGGGATGCGCTGCTCGGCGAGGGCCGCAACTTCTGGTTCTTTGCCAGCTCCGACTGGCACAACCGCGGCAGCTTCGGCCCCGACGACCGTCGCTCGACGCAGGACTTTTACCCCGGCGAGTACCAGCGCGACCACGTGATGGTGCGCAGCGCCAGCGACAAGCTGCGCCCGCAGACCATCGTCGACGGCCTGCGCACCGGCAACAGTTTCGCTGTCAGCGGCCAACTGATCGACCGGCTTTCGTTCGTTGCCTGCGCGTCGTACAAAGGCGGCGGCGGTTTCCGCCCCGATGCCTCGGCCGAAGCGCTCGCGGTGAACGCGGCGACGAAGAACACCGACATCGACACGCCGCGCTGCGCGACGATGGGCGAGAAGCTGGTCGTCAAGCCGGGCGCCGAGATCGTCGTCGTGGTTGTCGTGCGCGATCCGGCCGGCAGCAACAACTCGCCGTATACCTTCGCGAACCCGTCGCTCGCGCAGATCGGCGTGAGCCAGCCGCTGAACAAGCCGCTGCTCGACCACATCGACCTGATCCGCGGCTTGGTCGGCGGCTACAAGACGCCGGGCTCGGCCGACTACGCCGGCGAGTGGCCGCGCAATGCCGCCTGGCTGCAGGAAGACGGCTCGACCGCCGGCATGGCCGCCGTGCCCGCCGCCGCGAAGAACGCGACCGCGACCGTGATCAAGACCTTCAACGGCAGCGGCAGCACGCCGTGGGCGACCGTGCACTCGGGCGAGGACAACAGCGGCTTCCTGAAGATGAGCTACCGCATTCCCGCGGTGACCTCGTCGCAGTACCTCCGCCTGCGCGGCAGCAACCTGCCGGCCGCGGTGCCGTTCGAGACCGACGCGGCCGGCAACCCGCTGAGCGACCTGTTCACGAACGCCGGCAACGCCAGCAAGCTGCGCATCCCGTGCAGCGTGGTCGGCACCAACGTGCCGGCGACCGGCAGCAACTACACCGGCACCGCGATCGACGGCTGCCCGGCGCACCTGCCGGTGATCGCTGGCGTGAAGTACGTCGCCTACGACGTCGCAGCTTGGGCCGACCTCTGGTTCTACAGCAACCCGATCTACATCGAGGTCGAGGGCTCGACGACGGTGGCCGGCGTCAAGTAAACGCGCCGTCTTCACCTCCCAGCGCCGCGCGGCCCCGCGCGGCGCCTTTTGCATTTGAGGAAACGATGTCTGCTGTCATTTCGGGTTCCACCGCCGGCGACGCCGCGCCGACCCCGCGCCGTGCGCGCTTGCCGGCGTGGCTGCGCGAGCCGCTGCTGCACTTCGTCGCGCTCGGTGCGCTGCTGTTCGCGATCGACCACGTCATCGTCGGCCGCGCCGACGACCCGCGCACGATCGTGGTCGGCGCCGAGGTCGATGCCGAGGCGAAGCAGGTATTCAAGGCCGCACGCGGGCGCGAGCCAGATGCCGCCGAACTCGCGGCGTTGCGCGCCGTCTGGCTCGACAACGAGGTGCTGTACCGTGAGGGCTTGGCGCTGCAGGTCGACAAGGGCGACACCGCGATCCGTGAGCGCGTGATCTTCAAGGCGCTGAGCGTGGTCGACGCGAGCGTCAAGCTGCCGCCGGTCGACGACAAGGTCCTGCGCGCCTGGTTCGAGAGCCACCGCGCGAAATACGACGAACCGGCGCGCTACGACTTCCAAGAAGCGGTGCTCGCCGGCGAGACCGCCGAGGCCGCGGTGCGCGGCTTCGTCGCGGCGCTGAACGCCGGCACGCCGGGCGACGCGAGGGCCGGCCTGCGGGTGTTCAAGGGTCGGCCGCACGCGAACCTGGCGCAGAGCTACGGGGCCGGGTTCGCGGAGGCGCTCGAGACCGGGACGCCGGGCGAGTGGCGCGCGATCCCTGCGCAGGACGGCTGGCACGCGGTGCGGCTCGACGCGATCGCGCCGCCGCGGCCGGCTGCGTTCGATGCCTTGCGCGGCGTCGTGCAGCAGGACTGGACCGATGCGACCTTGTCCGACCAGCGCAGCGCCGCGGTCAAGGCGCTGGCGCGCCAGTACCGCGTGAAGAACGAGGCGCCAACATGAGCATCCTGTTGCGCAGCCTGATGCTGCTCGCGCTGGTGCTGCTGCATGGCAGCGGCGGCGCGCACGAGATGAGCATGGCCGAGATGCAGTTGCGCGAGACGACGCGCGGCGAATTTCTCTGGCAATGGACCGCCAGCGAGAAGCGCCCGGCCAGCGAAGACCTGACGCCGGTCTGGCCCGCAGGCTGCCGCGCCGACGCCGCGATGCTGCGCTGCGGCGAGGCAGGCCTGGCCGGCACGCTGGCGATCGACGGCGTCGGCAAGCGCTACTCGGCCGCGCTCGTCAAGGTGTATTGGCTGGGCGGCGAGTCGCGCGTCTACACGCTGACCGCCGGCCAGCCGCAGGTGCAGTTGTACGGCGCCGCGAACGATCCGCGCGGCGGCGCGCAGATCGCGTGGGCCTACACGCTGCTCGGCGTCGAGCACATCCTGACCGGCATCGACCACCTGCTGTTCGTGGTCGGGCTGCTGTTCCTGGTCGGCTTCAATCGTCGGCTGTTGTGGACGATCACCGCGTTCACCGCCGCGCACAGTCTGACGCTGGCCAGCAGCGCGCTCGGCTGGCTGGTGCTGCGGCCGCCGCCAGTCGAGGCGACGATCGCGCTGTCGATCATGCTCGTCGCCGCCGAGGCGCTGCACAGTCGTGACACGCTGGCGCGGCGCTGGCCGGCGCTGGTCGCGTTTCTGTTCGGGCTGGTGCACGGCCTCGGCTTTGCCGGGGCGCTGAAGGAGATCGGCCTGCCCGACGATCACCTGCTCGTCGCGCTGCTGACCTTCAACGTCGGCGTCGAGATCGGCCAGCTGATGACGGTAGCGGCGGCGTGGCTGCTGTGGCGCGCCAGTGCGCGCTGGCCGCGGCTGGCGCAGGTGCGTACCGCGGCGCTGTACGGCATCGGTTCGCTGGCGGCGTACTGGTCGTGGCTGCGAATCGGGGTGATCTTCGCGTGAGCGCCGCGGACGAAGTCGTCGGCCTGTTCGCTATCCCGCTGCTGCGCGCGCCCGCGGTGCTGCCGCGCGCGCTCGTCAACGCACTCGTCACGCACTTCAGCGCCGCCGCGGTGCGCGACAACAATGCGTCCGCGCAGCTCTCGCACACCGCGATGCTGCGCCCCGGCGACAGCCCGCTGCTGGTCGAGGCGGCCGCGCGGATCACGCCGAAGCTGGCCGAGTTCGGTGCGCTGCTGTTCGGCGAGGCGCTCGGCTGGGGGCTGAAGGAGATGTGGGTCAACGTGCTCGACATCGGCGGGCGCCAGGCGATGCACAACCACGCCAACAGCTTCATCTCCGGCGTGGTCTACCTGACGCCGACGCATCCCGACTCGCGCACAGTCTTCATGAAGTCGCCGGGCGGCACCGACTTCGTGTTCCGCAACGACCTCGCGGCCACGGCGCCCGGCGCGTTCAACGCCGACAAGTGGGTCAGCCCTCCCCCTGAGCCGGGCGACATGGTGCTGTTCCCGAGCTACCTGATGCACGCGGTGCCGCCCAACGCCGGCACGCGCCGCATCACGCTGTCGTTCAACGCGATCCCGACACGGCTCGATTCGTGGGGCTACACGGTTGGCTTCACTGGCTGAAAGCAGGGCCGCTCAAGCGCAGTCGACCTGGATGATCTCGCGCCGGTCGCCGTCGATGCGCGCGGCCGAGAGTTGCCGGCCCCAGACACAGCCTGTATCGAGCGCGAGCAGGTCGGGGCGGTTGACGAGACCGAGCGACGCCCAGTGGCCGAACGCGATCGGTGTGCCTGCGGTGCGCCGGCCGGGCGCATCGAACCACGGGAAGAAGCCGGCCGGCGCGCCGTCGGCGCCGTCTTTCGTGACCAGATCGAGCGTGCCGTCGGCGGCGACGAAGCGGGCGCGCGTCAACACGTTGATCACGAAGCGCGCGCGTTCGACGCCGGCCAGGTCGTCGCGCCAGCGCGTCGGCTGGTCGCCGTACATCTGCGGCAGGAACTCGGCCAGCGCGTCGCCGGCGAGGTCGAGGCGCTGCTGCGCGGCGACGCGCTGGCCGAGTTCCTGCCGCAGATGTACGGCGACCGGCCGACGC